>NZ_QRVW01000011.1:0-23797 GCF_003458855.1 Mitsuokella sp. AF21-1AC | reverse complement strand
AAAAAAACAACAAAAAAAAACCCCGCCGCAACCAAGTGACTTTCACTTGTCTGCGGCGGGTTTCGTTCATTTTATATACTCTTGTAAATCAAAAATCTCAATTGCTGTGCGGAACCATATCCTCATCATGCAGCGTGCCGTCCTTCGCGCGCTGGGCAAACTCAGCCGTAGCCGTGAACAGCACATCCGTCGAGCTGTTGAGTGCCGTCTCGCAGGCATCCTGGATGACGCCAATGATGAAGCCGACACCGACAACCTGCATGGCGATGTCGTTGCCGATGCCAAACGAAGCGCAGGCAACCGGGATCAGCAGCAGCGAGCCGCCGGCCACGCCCGATGCGCCGCAGGCGCCGATCGTCGAGACAATGCAGAGCAGGAGTGCCGTCGGCAGGTCAACCGAAATGCCGAGCGTATGCGCAGCAGCCAGAGACAGGACGGCAATCGTGATGGCCGCACCGCTCATGTTGATCGTTGCGCCCAGCGGAATCGAGATCGAATACGTGTCTTCATTGAGTCCCAGGCGCTCACAGAGCGAAAGATTGACCGGGATATTGGCTGCCGAGCTGCGCGTGAAGAACGCGTAGAGGCCGCTTTCCTTCAGCGTCGTCCAGACCAGCGGATACGGATTGCGATGGATATGCAGGTAAACAATCAGCGGATTCATGATGAGGGCCACGGAGAAGAACGCAGCGAGCAGCACGCCGAGGATCTGAATGTATCCGACCAGCGCGCCGAGGCCGCTCGTGCCGATGGCATTGGCCACGAGGCCCATGATGCCGAACGGAGCAAAGCGGATGACCCACTGGACAATCTTCGTGACCGTCTTGGCAAAGTCGTTGAGCATGGCCTTCGTCGAATCACCGGCCGAATGCAGCGCGATGCCGGCGAGGCAGGCCCAGCCGAGGATACCGATGTAGTTGGCCGTAGCAAGAGCATGAATCGGATTATCCACGACCGACAAGATGAGGTTGTGCAGGACCTCGATGATACCGGACGGCGGAGCCAGCTGCGCATCCGTCACCTGCAGGTGCAGCGTCGTCGGGAAGGCAAACGAATAGGCGACGGCGACGAGCGAAGCGCAGAACGTCGCCACGATGTAAAGCCTTACGATTGGCTTCATCGAAGCGCTCGCATCCGAATTCTTCTGTGCCAGCGCATTCATGACCAGCACGAAGACGAGCACCGGCGCGATGCCCTTGAGGGCACGAACAAAGAGATCGCCGAGCACGGCGACAGCCGGCACAGCCGCCGGTGCGGCTATGGCAATGATGATACCGAGCACGAGGCCCAGCGCGATGAGCTTGATGAGCGCCGTCTCGCGGTATTTCTTTCCGATTCTATGAAACATATGAATCCCCCTAGAAAAATAAAATCGTTTCTCTCAAGAATACATATGTTAGTATATACTAAACATTACGGGGATGCAAGACTTTTTTATCTTTTTGTATCCACCAGATGTACTATGTACATGCAGAAAAGAAAACAGCGCGTACATTTGCTTGTTTGTACGCGCTGAATGGGCATTGTCGATATATCATGGTTTTTTTATGGTATCGAGCTCGATGAGATAACGCCCGACTGCGTCCTGCCAGCGGGGCAGCCGCAGGAATCCTGCTTCATCGAGCGAACGCTTGCTCAAGCGGGAATTTTTCGGCCGCACGGCCGTCGTCGGATAAGCCGAGGAGGGCACCGGCGTGACACTCGTCCCGCATCCGGCCTGACGAAAAATCTCGGCCGCAAACTCCGCCCAAGAACAAAATCCTTCATTGGTTGCATGGTAAACGCCATACGCATCCGTCTGGATCATATCCGCCAGCAGCACCGCCAGATCGCGCGTGTATGTCGGCGAACCAATCTGATCATCGACGACCGTAAGCGCATCATGCGTTTCACTGAGCTGCAGCATCGTGCGGATGAAATTCCTGCCATTGAGGCCAAAGACCCACGAGATGCGCACGATGAAATACGCATCGAGCAGTTCCTGCACGGCCTGTTCGCCGGCCAGCTTGGAACGGCCGTACACATTCTGCGGTCCCTTCTCATCATTGACTTCATAAGGCTTCTCTCCATCGCCCGGAAAAACGTAATCGGTGCTGATGTAGAGCAGCTTTGCCCCGAGCTCGCGGCAGCTCTCGGCCAGCGCACGCGTGCCACCGGCATTGACCGCCATGCAGCATGCTTCTTCCTCTTCTGCGCGGTCGACAGCCGTATAGGCGGCACAGTGGATGACGGCATCCGGCCGATATGACAGCATGAAGCGGTGAACCGCTTCCGGCTCCGTTAAAGGAAAGTCCCTGCTCGAAACGCCGCGCACCTCGATGCCGCGGTCCTCCAGTTCCTTGACACAGTCATGTCCCAGCTGCCCTGTGACGCCTGTGACCAAAATCTTCATCCTATCTTCCCCTTCCCTCGAATATCTCTGGTTATTGATATTCGTCTCAAACGGCCATCTTCCTGCCACCAGGGGAAATTTCCGTCACACATGCCGGAATCAGCGAGATTTCGAAGAAGAAAAATACGCATCCTTCTGCTGCTTCAGCCGCTCGGCAAAGAGAGGAGCCAGCCCGATATAACGCTCGGGCTTCATGATTGCATCAATGTCATCAGCCGAGAGATACGGCTGAACGCGCGGGTCCTGCTTCAGGAGATCTCCCAGATTGCTCTCTTCCTGAAAAGCCTTCATGGAAAGTTCATGGACAATCGCATGAGCCGTCTGACGTCCCACGCTCCTGCCAAGATGCATCATGATGGCTTCCGAGAAGATCAAGCCATGCAGGCAGCCGAGGTTGCGCTGCATATGTGCGGGGTAAACCGTCAGATGTTCCACAAGGCCAATTGCCCGCTCGACAGAAGCGTGAACGAGAGAACAGATCTGCGTGAAGAGCGGGATTTCCGCCGAAGCCCCGCGCGGGTCACGTTCATGCTCAAGCTCCAGGCAATCCATCAGCGTGGCTGCGCAGCCGCGGGCCAGCCGTGCATTCGTGGAGAGCTCCATGGCGCGGAAGGGATTGCGTTTGTGCGGCATCGTGGAAGAACCGACACTGCCTTTTCCCTGCGCCTCCTCCACCTCGCCGATCTCCGATTTCTGCAGGGCATAGATTTCCGTACCCATCTTACCCATGGTCGCTGCCATGAGTGCCAGGTCATTCATGAGTTCCGCATAATGGTGGCGGGAAACCGACCAGGCGATGGGCGGTACGGACAGGCCGAGTTTCTGCAGGAAGCGTTCCTGTACCGCAAGCCCCCTGGTGCCAAAGGAAGCCATCGTCCCGACAGCACCGGCCAGCTGGCCGCGGAAGGCGCGCCGGCTGCACTCATGGAGGCGGTCGATATTCTCGCGAATCTCAAAGCCCCAGACGGCTATTTTATAACCAAAGGTAATGGGCAGTGCCTGCTGACCGTTCGTGCGGCCAACCATGACAAGATTCTTGTAACGGCAGGCAGCATCAGCCGTCACTTCATAGAGGCGCTCAAAGCGCTTCATCAGGAGTGTAAAGGCTTCTTTAAGCTGCAGTGTCGTCCCCGTATCGAGGATATCCTGCGTCGTGGCGCCCCAGTGCACGTATTCGCCGGCCTGATCCTGACAGATTTTCTTGTATGCATGGACGACAGGTACAAACGGATGTCCCGTGCGCACGAAATCTGCCTGGAGCACCTCAAAGTCGATCAAATCCACGTTGGAGCAGCGCATTATCTCATCGGCCATCGCCCGCGGGATGATGCCAAGTTCCGCTTCAGCATCAGCCAGCGCCGCCTCGCAGTCCATCTGTTTCTGAATGCGGTTCCGGTCGCCAAAGATGCGCTTCATTTCCGGCGTGGTGAAATACATATCCTGCAGGAGCGTGGAATCCGCCATGTTCATCATCCCTTCACCAGTTCACAGGCCACAGTGGACAGCAGCTGGGCTTCGAGGACCAGAGCCCGTTCGTCAAAATCAAAATAGTTGTTGTGATTGACAGCCGCGAGAGAACCGCCGATGATCAGGTATGCCGCCTGACCGCCATGCTTCTGCACGCGTTCCATGAAATAGGAGCAATCTTCACTGCCACCGATATCATGGACCTCCTCCAGACGGTTGAAGATGCAAAGACGCTCAGCCGTCTTCCTGACATGCGCAGAGAGTTCCGGCGAGTTGTTGCCGCTGGCGGCACCGCCCGTCTGGATGAACTGTACCTTGACATCGTACATCATGGCCGCGCCCTTGAGGATCTCCTCCGCGCGCTTCTGGACAAAATCATTGACCTCCGTCGTCGCGCCGCGCGTCTCAACCTCCATATGCGCATGTGCCGGAATGACATTGCGTCCGGTACCGGCATTCAGCACGCCGACGTTGATGCGCGTCACGCCCTTGCTGTGGCGCGTGATGCCCTGGATATTGATGGCGGCATTGGCTGCAGCGAGCAGAGCGTTCTTGCCGCACTCCGGCATGCCGCCGGCGTGTGCCGGCACGCCCGTGAAATCCGCATCGAATTTTGTTGTGGCGAGGAAGCCCCGGACATCGTAGCCGAGGAAACCGACCGGCGGCATCATGAGATGTGCACCGAGCAGGTAATCCGCATCGTCGACAACGCCTTTGGCTGCCATGGCCCGTGCGCCGCGCACACCTTCTTCCGCCGGCTGGAAGATGAATTTGACGGTTCCCGTCAGTTCATCCTTGAGGCCGGCAAGAATCTTGGCGACAGCCAGTCCCGCCGTTGTATGACCATCATGGCCGCAGGCATGCATGCAGCCCGGATGCAGGCTGAAGAAACCTTCTCGATAGGGACGATGTTTTTCGTCTTTTGCTTCCTCGACCTCGTTGCAGTCCATGTCAAAGCGCAGCGCAACGGTCTTGCCGGGACGGCCCGTGCGCAGGATGCCGACGACGCCGGTCCTGCCACCGGCCATGGCAGCCACGAGCTTCTCATTCGCGCCTTCTTCCACAGCCCGTTCCATGCAGGCATCCATCACATCTTTGGCAGGCAAGCCCATCTGCTGGCTGCCATCGATGACCTCCCGGCCGAAATGAACCTCATAGCCAAGAGACTCGAGTTCCTGAATGACCATGCTGGCCGTCCGGAACTCGGTCCAGCCCGCTTCGGGGTGACGGTGCAGATCCCGGCGGCACTTGACCATTTCCGGATACAAATGCTCCGCCATATCCTTGATTTTCTGATCGATATCCATATATATGTCCTCTTTTCCTTTTCCTGTCATCGCTTTGGCAACTGCGCGGGTGCGATATCCTGCAGGCCTGCCATCAGGAGCAGCATCAAAAGATCTTTCTGCGGTCCAAGCCAGGCCTCCGTCGGATCAAACCATTCTCCTGTCGTGTGCACGCCTCCTTCCCTGCCGCCACGGCCCACGCTGAGCGCGGGAATGCCGAGCGAAATGGGGATATTGGCGTCGGTGCTCGTCTCATCCCGCAGCTCCGGCTCGATGCCCAGCGCCCGGCAGGCCGTCTGCGCAATGCGCACAATCTGGCAGTCATCGGCCTGCGTGCCGGCCGGGCGGGAACCGACCTGCTGGATTTCTGCCGCTACCGCGCCCTGCTGCGTGCCGCGGCGGTTCTCAGCCGCCACAGCCGCCTTGATGGCTGCCTTTGCTTCCCCTTCCAGCCGTGCCAGTTCTTCCGGGCTGTCCGAGCGGATATCCAGCAGGAAGCTGCTCTCGGCCGCAATCGTGTTGACCGAGGTCCCGCCCTTCACGACGCCTACATTAAACGTCGTCTTCGGCGCATCGGGCACCTGAAAATCAGCAATGCGCGCAATGGCGCGTCCCATGGCATGGATGGCGCTCGGACGGCCAAAATCCGCAAAGCTGTGTCCGCCGGGTCCGCGGAACGTCACGCGGTAACGGGAACTGCCCGTTGCGCGATGCACGATGCCGCCCAGGGTCGGCGTATCCAGAGAGACAAATGCGGCAATGTCATTGGGCTGCCGGAAAATATGCTTGACGCCGCGCAGATCCCCGAGGCCTTCTTCCCCGACATTGGCGCAGAAGACAATATCCCCTGCAAATACCAGGCCCGAGGCCCTGATGGCGCGGATCATGGTCAGAAGATCCGCGAGACCATGGGTATCATCGTTGATGCCCGGGGCATACCAGACGCCATCCTTCTGCTGCGGGGCAAGCGGCGTATCGAGCGGAAAGACCGTATCCGTGTGAGCCGCCATCATGATCTTTGGGCCATCGCCCGCTCCCGGCAGCGTGCCGAATACATTGTCCACCTCATCCATATGGACGTCCTGCAGCCCTAAAGCCGCAAATTTATCGCGCATGGCTTCCGCCTTTTGACGCTCATGATTGGAAAACGCCGGGATCTGCACAAGCTCCAACAGGTCCTTCATCATCTGCTCTTGGTCTTCCTGCAGATAAGCCAGTGCTTTCTGAACACGCTCATCCTGCATGATTGCTTTCATGATTTCTTCCATATTCTGCTGCCTCCCATTCCAGCATGACAGAATCATCCTGCCCTGTCTTCGGCTGCCATCAGCGATGCGGTGCCGGCTTGACTTCCGGAGGAATCGGGCAGACGTATTCCCTGCCCTGCATGCGTTCCTTGAATTCATCGCGGATGCCCTTGACGAGTTCCGGTTCCTGCATCAGGCGCACGGCTGCCAGCGCCATGGTCTTGCCAGCCAGCAGCAGGCCCTTGTGCGCAAGCGGCGATTTGCCCTGAGCAACCTGCTGCCAGGAATGATTCGGCGTATTGTTGGCATAGCAGTTGGTCAGGACCTGTACGACCGGTACGTTCCAGCTGACATCACCCACATCGGTGCTGGCAGCAATCGGCGTTTCCGTCGGCGTGTATGGATAGACCGTATCCATGATCAGCTTGCCTGCAATGAGCTTGCCAAGTTCTTTGCCCTTGACCGGGCCATAGATCATATCGAGGATATCCTGGCTGTACGTGCGGTCGCTGCCGACGAGCGAATCCTCAATCTTCTGGGCGAAAGCCAGATCCTCTTCGGTGATGGGCTCCGGGCCATATTCCATCATGCAGTCATGGGCAAGCTTTTCGAGATGGCGGTTCGGGATGATATTGGAGCTGCCGCGGTCAAAGACGACCTCCAGCTGCGTCTCCGTCATGAGCGCCGCGCCCTGAGCGATCTTGACGACGCGCTTGTAGATATCATTGGCCTGGGGCAGCTGCGGCGTGCGGATCTGATAGAGCACGGCAGCTTCCGACTGAACAACATTCGGCGATGAACCGCCGCTGTTGGTGATGGCATAGTGGATGCGTGCTTCCTGGATGACATGCTCGCGCAGGAAATTGGCACCGACATTCATGAGCTCGACGGCATCGAGCGCACTGCGGCCGAGGTGCGGGCAGGCACCGGCATGCGCGCTCTTGCCGTGGAACTTGAAGCAGACCTGCAGCGTCGCCAGGAAGTTGTAGCCCGTAATGCTGTTCTCGTAGCTCGGATGACAAGTAAGGGCCACATCGACATCGCGGAACAGCCCGGCCCGAGCCATGTACGCCTTGCCGGAACCGCTCTCCTCGCCTGGACAGCCGTAATAGCGGACCGTCCCCGGGATGCCATGCGCCTTGAGGTAATCCTTGACGGCAACGGCAGCCGCCAGCGCCGATGCACCGAGGATATTGTGGCCGCAGCCATGGCCTTTGCCGCCCTCTGTCACGGGTTTCGGCTCAGCCACACCAGCCTGCTGGCTCAGGCCGTAAAGGGCATCGTATTCACCGAGGATGCCGATGACCGGTTTTCCCTGGCCGTATTCGCCGATAAAAGCCGTCTTCATATCAGCCAGGTCCTTCTTGACGGTAAACCCTTCCTTTTCCAGAGCGGCTTCGATGCATGCCGCCGACTGGAACTCCTCAAAGCGGGTTTCGGCATACCCCCAGATCTTATCACTGACCGCAAAGAACTCGTCTTTCTTCTGTTCGACGAGCTGCTTGATTTCATCGCGTAATTCCATGATATACGCCTGCCTTTCTTATCATAACAATTGCAGATATTATTTTCCTTTTATGGACAGCGCCGTGCCGGCGCCCAGGAAGATGATGAGGATCACGAAGCCGAATACGGCATCATAGGAACCATCAAACAGGGAAATCAGATATCCCATGACCACGGGTGCCACCACGCCCGCCAGCTGCTGGCCAAAGATGATCACGCCCGTCGCCGTCCCGACTTCATGCGCCGACATCCACTGCATCGGCATCATGTAGACGGTGGCCGAGGCAATGCTCATGAGCACCGTGACGACCGTCAGAAGCGAGAACCCGGCTGCCACGCTGTCAGCCCGCAGCATCGCGTACATGAGGGCGGCACCTAAAAGCAGCGACGCCGTCAGCACGGCCTTCTGGCTGTGCTGGAAGCGCGTTTCCAAAAGGTAACTGCTGAAATTCATCAGGACAAAGGAAACGAGCCAAGGGACCATCGAGAGCGTCCCCATATGGACCATGTCGAGTCCCTTGACTTCAAGCCAGTAGGATGGCAGCCAGGCATTGAGTCCCCAGATGAAGACGCCGAGGCCAAACTGGATAAACGCCAGTTTTAAAATGAACGGATTGCGCAGCATCGTGCCGAGCCCCACCTGTGAAACACCCTGTTCCCCTGCGGCTGCGGGCTTCGTATGATAGAACGTTGCCAGGAGCACCGTGATGAGGAGTCCCATGAAGCCGAAGAAGAAAAACATGAAGCGCCAGCCGAACCAGGCTGTCGATACGGCACAGAACAGAGCGCCGAAGGCCACGCCCATGGAGCCTGCCGATACCTGGAAGGTCTTGGCGCGCCCGCGCATTTCCGGCGGGAATACTTCCGCGATGGCCACCGACGTGATGGGACCGAAACCGCCCTGGCTGAAGCCGAGCAGAAAGCGCACGCTGATGAGCATCAGAAAGGAACCAGCCATGCCCGTGAGGCAGGAAAAAATGGCCCAGAGCAGCACGATGCCGATAAGGGACCGGCGCGTGCCGAAATGGCTGGCCAGATAACCGCCCGACAGCGTCATGAGCGAATACATGAAGAAAAAACTGCTCATGACGGCGCCCATCTGGCCCGTACTCAGAGAAAGTTCCTCGCGCAGAGGCACGGCGGCTATATTGATGGCCTGCTTGTCCACGTAGCCAAAGCCCCAGGCCACAAAGATCAGGACGAGCAGCAGCCAGCTTTTTCGATTTGTTTCTGCTGACAACATCATTCCTCCTGCCCGCTCAGAACAAGACCAGTACCATCATGACGATGCCCGCCACGATGCAGGGAATGGCATTGCGCTTGGTGAGTTCCATCGGATTGACACCGGCCATCTTCGCGCAGATGATACTGACGCCGGCAACCGGCGACATGCAGCGGCCGAGATTGCCTGCGGCCTGAACAACAGCACCCATATCGGAAATCTGCAGGCCAAACGTCGCGGCATGCGGCGTGACCGTGCCGTTGAAGGCCAGTACGGCAGCATTGCCCGAACCGGAAAGCGCTGCGAGAATGAAGGGGCCGAAGGTTGCCGAGGCCTTGGCAAGCGCAGCCGAGCTGGCCATGGCGTCAATGAGCGCCTTCGTCAGGCCCATGACGTTCATGCCCTGAATGAACATGGCCGCCGCCGCAATCAGGCAGACAATGCTTGCAAAACCATTGCCCGCCCCTTTAAAGAACGAATTGGCAAAATCGCGTACATTGGGGCGCGCAACCAGGAAGCAGAGCGCCGTACCGAGGAACATGGCATTCGGGATGGAGATGGCCGGCAGTACCTGCACAGCCGGGCTGGCAAGGATGAGGACGATGATCGGCACGAGCGGCACGATGGCGTAATGCGGTTTGATCTTCTCGGTCTTCTCCAGCTCTTCCTCAACAATCTCCTCAGCAGGTGTCTCCTTCATGATGCCTTCCTTGGTGATCATCGCGATGCCATACAGGACGAGCGCACTGACGATGACACAGATAAAGGCTTTGGGGGCAAAACCCTGTATGATGGTCATGAGGTCTTCCTGCGCGAGATCTGCCACCTGTACGATAAAGGGATTGCCGGGGCTCACGCTCGATCCCCAGGTGCCGAGCAGGACGGTGCTGGCCGCCATGGCCGGTTTGACGCCAAGCTTGATGAGCGTCGGGATGAGGATGGCGCCGACAGCTGCCGCCAGGCCCGAAGCACTCAAGAGAGAAATGTTGATGAGCCAGACCAGCACGATGGTAGCCGGGATGATGATGAACTTGACCCGGTGCAGGAGTTTCGTGATGGCCATGATCAGATGCTTGCTGCAGCCCGTCATATCGAGAACCATGCTGAAGCCCATGGTCACGCAGATGATTGGCGTCAGGCTTTCATTGATCAGAGCCTTGGAAAACGCATTGAGCGACGACAGCATATTGCCGCCGATGAACGACATGATGAGTCCGGACATCATGAGGACGACACGCGTCTCATAATTCTTGACAATGGCCCAGAAGGTCAGGACCACCAGGATAATGCCTGCAATAATCATAAAAAGTCCTCCCTGAAACAAAGCGTTCGTTTCGATGCATTTATGGACAGACCTTATTGGACTTTATTAAAGACATATTCCTTTATTAGTCTTTATTTTATAAAATGACGTTCCTGTTGTCAATGACGATCGTAAGATAAAACAATACGAAATTATAATGATATTTACGCTAAAAATAGATATGGTTTATTGTAATACATGGTACAAGAGAAAGAAATCCTCCAACCTTGTTGTTTCTCCTGCGTCAATATGATATATCTAATATATAGTAAAAATTGCATGTTCTGTTCCTTTTACATTTGTACCAAAAGACGTTATTGAGGTGTCCCCATGAAAACCTTTGGCATTGTCAGCAATTCCCCGGATGTCCTGAAGCAGATTCAGGAAGTTGCTGCATCCGTCTTCAATCCCAAGACGACAATCTACAAGACATACTGCTATCAGGATACGCGCGAAATCCCCGGCATTATCCAGGACGGCTGTGCCGAAATCGAAGGCTGGATTTTCTCCGGCGAAACACCGTATGCACATGCCAAGCCGTATCTGCCCAAGAATATGCCCGCTGTTTCCTGCATCCTGAACGGATTGGAGATTTTCCGCTACCTGCTGCAGAGCCTGGCACTTTCGAAAATGCATGTACTGCGCATCTCCATCGATTTGCCGAAAATCGCTTCGCGCGACTGGGTCACGGCCATGCAGGAAGCCAGCATTCCCTTTGATGAGGTCCATATTCATTACTATGATTCCATGCATATCGATCAAAATATCCACACCGTCGTGGAATTCCACCATGCCTTATGGCAGGCCGGAAAAATCGAACGCGTACTGACTTCTTCCACCAAGGTCCATCAGGCACTCGAACGGCTTCATATCCCGGTCATCCAGATGCATGGCAGCACCTTCACCATCCGCAACGCCCTGCTGAAACTCAAAGAGAGACGCATGCATCAGCATCTGATTGAAAGTGAGGTCGCACTGACACGCATCGAGACGGTAAACATGGAAAAACTGCTGCTCGCCTCCTCCGGCCCCCTGCAATTCCAGATGCAGCTGCTTCACCTCAAGGAAAAAATCCTTGAACTCTGCCAGAATCTTCACGGTTCCTATCTGGCTGAGAAAGACAACGGCCGCTTTGAAATTTTCGCTTCCCGCGGCATCATTGAACGCAATGCAGGAAAGATACGGGAAGCCATCGAAGATATCCGCCTCAATCTCAACATCGAGGTCAGTGCCGGCATCGGCTTCGGCTATACGGCCTTCGATGCACAGCGCAACGCCTGGCGCGCCCTGTCATATGGACGCCAGCAGGACCCGCGCCAGGATGTCATCGCGATTGACATCAACGGCAATATACAGGAAAACCTGGGAACCGAACACCCCCTGACATTCACTGCCTCTCTCGAAAATCCGGAGATCCTGCGCCGTCTGGAATCCGTCGGTGTCGGCACGCGCAATTACATGCGGATCTCGGCCATCGCCAAGAAAATCGGTCATGGCTTCACATCAAGCGAGATTGCCCAGCAGATGGGCGTCACAGACCGCAATGCCCGCCGCATCATCAAGAACCTGCTCACAGCAGGGCTCGTCATCTGCGTCGGCGAAGAATCCCTGAGCACACGCGGCCGTCCAACAAAGAAATATCGCATGAACCCGGAATTCCAGCCCTGATAAAGAACAGGAGTACATCACCGGCAGATGTACTCCTGTTTTTACTTGACATATTTGAACGTTATGGTATACTGTAATTGCATTTATGGACATGTTCTTTATATAGACTTTATTACGGACTCTTTTCCTTTATCTGTGTTTCTTGGGAAAGGAGTCTTTATTGTGAAGAAAACCGTATTCGCTTTAGCCGCAGGCCTCCTGTGCGCCGCCGCTTCCCCTGCCCTGGCCGCCAATAACCCCTTTCAGGACGTCCCAAAGGATCACTGGTCCTATGACGCCGTGACGCAGCTCGCTGCCGACGGCATCCTGGAAGGCTACGGCGACGGGAACTTCCGTGGGAATCAAGCCTTGACCCGCTACGAGATGGCGCAGATGATTGCCCGCGCGATGGCAAAGGAAAATATACCGGCAGCCGACCAGAATCTGCTCGATAAGCTCGCTGCAGAATACCAGGATGAATTGAAGAATCTCGGCGTACGCGTCGGCAATCTCGAACGCAATGCCGATACGACGAAATTCTCCGGTTACCTGTATCTGCGTGAACAGAATCAGCACATCAAGAACAAGCACACGGGCAAGTCAACGCGCAGCACGGTCAATCGCGCCTGGTTCGACCTCATCTCCCAGTCCCAGGTCAACAAGAACTGGAAGGTCGTCACGGAAACCAACACGATCGTCGACCTCAACAAGGATAAGACCGACGACACGTACGACCTCTACTTCGCCTCGATGTTTGCAGATGGCACGTACGGCAAATTCCATACACAGCTCGGCCGCATCGATAATTTCAGTCAGGACGGCGGCGTCGTGATGCACAATCCGATCAGCGGCGGCAAATTCACATTCGGCAACAAGCTGCGCACGACGCTCACCGCAGCCCGCGTATCCTGCAGCTCGCTGCCCAGCCTCAACAGCGGCGAATCGTTCGATTTCGGAGCAGCCGAACTCGCCTATCCGGCCAGCAAAGCCACGAATCTTTACGGCGCCTTCTATCAGCTGCATGACGATAAGTTCAAGGCCACGCGCGGCAGCGAAAGTCCCAATATCTACACGCTCGGCTTCCGCAGCACGATTGCAAAGAATCTGGTCCTTACGGGATACTACCTCAAGGCTTCTGACACAACAGCCGCTCACACCAAGGATACCGGCTGGTTCGGCGCTCTGGAGTATCGCCGCGTGAAACTCGATCAGCCCGGCACCTGGAGCCTCTACACGAAATATGCCAATATCCCGGAATTCACCCAGATCAACCTCGATACCGGCCATTTCCGCGATTACAAGGGGTTCGAGGTCGGCGGCTTCTACATCCCCGCGAAGAACATCCGCGCGCATCTGCGTTATTACTACGGCAAAAATGTTGAAGACACGGCCATCACGAAGAATCTTGTGCGCGGCGAGGTCCGTATCTTCTTCTAAGCGTATTTCTCACACATGGCAGTCCCCCAGTTTTCTCTCATTTGCAGATTACAGTCCGCTTTGGCATGCAGCCAAGGCGGACTATTTTTTTATTGGTTAAGAGCAGAAGCAGTGCAGCCGGCTGCGGATAAACTCGTTTATCCGAATGAAGCGCGTTTCGTTGTCATCTGCTCCAACTTGCCGTGCCCGAAAGCATACTTTTTTATGAACATATATTATATTTATTGTATTGTTGAAAAATCATATATGGAGTCTATTGAAATAATTTGCTTAATTTGTATAATAGAAGTATATTCATTCGAATTTGATTTGTTTTTCGAGGAAGTGCCGATGAAATGAGACAAAATCCGCACGTTCCTCAGTATCACTCTGCCGCTTCGACGGCAGGGAGCGGGAGGCAGAGTTATGGGAGAGTTTGTTGGTCTTGGAATCTATCTCGTCGTGGCGCTTTTCTTCCCCGTGATGGCGCTCGTGCCGGCTTTTTTGCTGCAGCCGAAGCAGCCATCGCCTGAGAAGTATATCCCGTACGAATGTGGCGTGGATTCCGTCGGGAGTCCGTACGTCCGTTTTCGTGCGGGATATTTTCTGTACGCGCTGCTTTTCATTCTTTTTGACATCGAGACGGTGTTCCTCTATCCCTGGGCGGTCGCGTTCCACACGGTCGGCGCGTTCGCCTTTGTCGAGATGATTATCTTCGTGTTCATCCTGATCCTTGGGCTTGCCTATGCGTGGCGGAAGGGAGATCTTTCATGGAATTAAAGGACCGCGTACCGGAGTCCCTCCGGAACAATGTTGCCATCGTAAAGCTCGACGAGCTTTTCCGCTGGGCGCACGCCAATTCGCTCTGGCCGCTTTCGTCGGGCCTTGCCTGCTGCGCGATTGAGATGATGAGTACGGCGACGGCGCGCTTCGATCTCGCGCGCTTCGGCTATGAGGTCTTCCGCCCGTGCCCGCGCCAGGCGGATCTCTTGATCGTGGCGGGGACGCTGACGTACAAGATGACGCCGCCGCTCATACGCCTCTACGAGGAGATGCCGGAGCCCAAGTATGTCATCGCGATGGGAAGCTGCGCGATCGCAGGCGGCCCGTTCGCGGATTCGTATTCGGTCGTCGAAGGCGTCGACCAGGTGCTGCCCGTCGATGTCTACATCCCGGGCTGCCCGCCGCGCCCCGAGGCACTGATTGACGGCATGCTGAAGCTGCGCGAAAAGATCCTGCATCCGGAGCGCGCAGCGGCGGCGTGCGCCGGTCCGGTACAGGAAGCGGAAAGGAAGTGAGCGGCATGAAACAGCGCTGTTTGACGGAGGGAGAACTTTTGCGTCTCAAGAAGAAGTTTCCCACAATCTCAATCGAAGAAAGTACACGCCCTGCAATCTATGCGAGCTGTGAAGAACTCGTCCCGCTCGTGGCGTTTTTGAAAACGGACGCAGATCTCTCCTTCACGCATCTTTCCTGCCTGACGGCCGTGGACCTCAAGGACGCGATCGACGTCGTCTATTATCTCTTCTCGGAGCTGCTCGATGCCTGCGCCGTCATCAAGGTGCGTCTGGACAGGGATACCCCTGAGGTGCCGAGCATCACGGGCGTGTTCCCCGGAGCGAATTTCGAGGAGCGCGAGGTCTATGATCTCATGGGCGTGCGCTTCGCGGGCCATCCGGACCTCCGGCGCATCCTGATGCCGGAGAACTTCGAGGGGCATCCACTGCGCAAGGATTTCGTCTACAAGAAACCCGTGCCGCCCAAGGCCATACGCACGGGGACGCGAAAGGAGGCAGAAGCGTGAAGCGGACGGAAACGTATCTTCTCAACATGGGGCCGCAGCATCCGTCGACGCACGGCGTCCTTCAGGTGAAACTCACACTCGACGGCGAGCGCATCCAAAAGGCTGAGCCCGTACTCGGGTATCTGCATCGCGGCATCGAGAAACTCCTGGAGTCGCGCACCTACGTACAGGGGCTCCCCTATACGGACCGGCTCGACTACGTCTCGTCGATGAACAACAATTTCGGTTTCGCGCGCGCAGTTGAAGAGCTCGCGGGGCTTGAGGTCCCGCGCCGCGCGGAATTCATTCGCGTGATCATGGCGGAACTCAACCGCATCAACAGCCACCTGGTCGGCATTGGCTCGCTTGCAAACGACCTCGGCGCGTCCACGGGCATGCTCTGCTGCTTCCGTGACCGCGAGTACATCCTCGACATCTTCAACGAGGTCTGCGGCGCACGGCAGACGTTCCATTACATCCGCATCGGCGGCGTCGCAGGCGAGTTCACGGACAAGGCACGTGCTCTGACGAAACGCTTCCTTGAGCGCGTGCCGCAGTTCCTCGCGGAGTACGACAAGCTCTTGACGGGCAATGAGATCTTCAGGCGACGCATCGCCGGCATCTCACCGATGACGCAGGAGGAGGCTCTCGCCCTCAACATGACGGGACCGAACCTCAGGGCAACAGGTGTCGCGCGCGACCTGCGGAAACTCGACGCCTACAGCGTGTACGGCGAGCTCGATTTCGATGTTCCGGTCGGCACACACGGCGACAATTGGGACCGGTACATCGTCAAGCTCCGGGAAATCAAAGAGAGCGCGCGGATCATCCGCCAGGCACTCGACAAGATGCCGGAAGGCGAGATTATGGCCAAGGTGCCTCGCGTCCTGAAACCGCCTGCGGGCGAAATCTACAGCCGCACGGAAGGCACGCGCGGCGAACTCGGCTTCTATCTTGTCAGCGATGGTACCCCGAAGCCGTACCGCGTGCATATCCGCCGTCCGTCATTTGTCAATATGCAGGGGCTCGACCTCATGTGCCGCGGCATGCTGATCGGCGACTCGGTCAGCGCCTATTCCTCGATCGACCCAATCATGGGCGAAGTCGACTGCTGAGGAGGGACTCATGGAAACATCATTGCTCTCGGGCCTTGCCCGATGGATTCACGACGGAATCGCCTCTCTGACAGGGATTCCTCTCCTGGCGGATCTCGTGTTCATCGTCATCGGCATCGCGGCGCTGCTCGGCATCATCTCGATGGCGGCCATCGTCTTCACGTATGCCGAGCGGAAGCTCTGCGCCTTCATGCAGATGCGTCTGGGCCCCAACCGCGTCGGCGGCCGCTTCGGGCTCCTGCAGCCCGTCGCCGATATGCTCAAGCTCATGAGCAAGGAGGACATCATGCCCGCAGGCGCCGACAAGGTCCTCTGGGCGCTCTCCCCCGCACTCCTCTTCGTGCCGGCAGCTCTCGTCTACGCCTTCTTCCCCTTCGATGCAGGCGTGGTTCTCGCCGATGTCAACGTCGGCGTGTTCCTGCTGTTTGCGATTTCCAGCCAAGCCGTCCTGCCCTTCCTGATGGGCGGCTACGCTTCGAACAACAAGTATTCGATGATCGGCGGCTTCCGTATCGTCTCACAGATGATCAGCTACGAAGCGCCGCTGCTCTTCTCGCTGCTCGGCATCCTGATGATCACGGGCTCGATGCGCCTTGAAGACATCGTCCTCGCACAGCAGGGCGGCCACTGGTTCCTCTTTCTGCAGCCGCTTGCCTTCATCATCTTCCTGATTTCCGCCGTCGCGGAGACGAACCGCACGCCGTTCGACCTCGTCGAGGGCGAATCGGAAATCATCGCCGGCCCCTTCACGGAGTATTCCGGCATGCGCTGGGCGCTCTTCTTCCTCGCGGAGTACGCCAATCTGCTGACGGCTGCGATCCTCGCGACGACGTTCTTCCTCGGCGGGTACCTGGGACCCTCGTTCCTGCCGGGCTTCGTGTGGTTCGCCATCAAAGCCGTCGCGATGGTCTTTTTGATCATGTGGTTCCGCTGGACGTTCCCGCGCACCCGCGTCGACCAGATGCTTTCATTTGGCTGGAAGGCGCTTTTACCACTCGCAATCCTGAATGTTTTTCTGACGGGCGCCGTCATGTTCGCGCTCGATCTCGTATAAGGAGGTGACAGCATTGTTTGGCAAGGGACTCTTGACGGGCATGGGTGTCACGATCAAGCATTTCTTCGGCAAGAAGGAGACGTTCTGCTATCCTGAGGAGAAGCTCCCCGTGGCTGAAGGCTTCCGCGGCGGCAACCTGGCGATGGACTGGCGCGTCTGCATCGCCTGCCAGCTCTGCGCCATGGCCTGCCCCAACAAGGCGCTGGAACTCAAGGTCGTCACGGACGCAAAGAAGAAGCGGCATATGGAACATTACGTCCACAAGACGGGCCGCTGCCTGTTCTGCAATCTCTGCGTTGAGGCCTGCCCGGTCCATACGCTCAAGTGGGACAAGGATTTCGCTTTCTCCTCGTGGAGCAAAACGGCGATGACACATGATGCTGTTTCCGATGCGGACCGCGCCGATCTCAAGGAGCTGCTCGCCGATATCGCGTCAAAGGCAGAAGCTGAGGCAAAGGCGGCCGCGCAGGCAAAGCAGCAGGCAGATACGAAAGGAGGCGAGGCGTGATGCAGATTCTATTTTTTCTCTTCGCCCTCGTGGCTGTCATCGGCGCACTCGGCATGGTGCTCTCACACAACATCGTGCACAGCGCCCTCTTCCTCGTCCTCTCCTTCATCGGGCTCGCGCTCATCTACTTCGCGCTGCAGGCGCCGTTCCTGGGCGCGGTGCAGCTGATGGTTTACAGCGGTGCGGTCGCCATCCTCATCGTCATGGCGATCATGATGGTGGGCCGTGCGGATATGTCCATCTCTGCGCCTGTCCAGAGCCTGAGCAAGCGCTTCGTCGGCGCGGGGATGGCGTCGCTCATCTTTGTCCTCCTCGGCCTTGCCGCCACCCTCACGCCGCTGCCGACAAGCTCTGCTGCAGGGCCTGCAACGGAGGCGGCAGATCTCGCCGTACTGCTCCTCAGCAATTTCGCGCTGCCGTTTGAGCTCGCGGCCATCCTTTTGCTCGCCGCGATGATTGGGGCCCTGCTGCTCGCGAGAGGAGGTCATGCTTCATGAGTACGTTGAACGCGTCCATCGGGATGAACGAAGTGCTGACACTGTCCGCTTTCCTCTTCTCCATCGGGCTGTACGGGCTTTTCACTCGCCGCGGCATCATCGCGATCCTCATGTGCATCGAACTCATGCTCAACGCGGTGAATCTGAACCTCATCGCCTTTGACCGGCTCTATGTCCACGACGGGGCGGGGCAGGTCATGGCCCTCTTTTCCATCGCCGTTGCAGCAGCGGAGATCGCGGTCGGGCTCGCACTGGCGATCAACCTTTTCCGCCTGCGCGCCGCGACAAACGCGGACGAAGCGGATGGTCTGCACGAACCAAATGGATTTCGAAATTAAGGAGGGGAAATCTTCATGTTTACCTTTGCGCTTACGCACGCCTATCTGATTCCTCTCTTTCCCGCGCTGGCGTTCCTGCTCATCGGGCCGTTTACGCGAAACGACAAGAAGCTCTCGGCCACGATTGCAATCTTCATGATGTCGCTGTCGTTCATCTTCTCCATCTTCGTTGCGATGGCGACGCAGATGTACGGCATCACGATGAATCACCCCTTCGTCATACAGGTGATCTGGGCGCACGTCGCCGACCTGCCACTGACGATGGGGATCTTCGTCGACCCGCTGACGGCCATGATGCTGGTTGTCGTCACGCTCGTCTCGCTGCTCGTCTACATCTATTCGGCCAGCTACATGGCGGACGATCCCGGCATGGGGCGCTTCTTTGCCTTCATCTCGCTCTTTTCCGCGACGATGCTCGGACTCGTCGGCGCCGTAAGCTTCCTGCAGCTCTACGTCTTCTGGGAGGGCGTCGGTCTCTGCTCGTACCTCCTGATTGGCTTCTACTATGAAAAGGTCAAGGCACGCGAGGCGGCAAAGAAGGCGTTCATCACGACGCGCATCGGCGATTTTGGGATGCTCGTCGGCATCATCATCCTCGCCGTCACGTTCGGCACGACAGACTTCCTGGAACTGCGCGCAATCGTACCATACTATGTGATGGCAACGGGCACGACGATGATTACCGTCATCGGACTCCTGCTCTTCATGGGCGCAATCGGCAAATCCGGTCAGTTCCCGCTCCACGTCTGGCTGCTCGACGCGATGGAGGGCCCGACGCCGACGTCTGCGCTCATCCATGCCGCAACGATGGTCGCGGCGGGCGTCTTCCTCGTCGCCCGTGCCTACTTCATCTTCAGTGAGTCAGCAATCGCAATGGACTTCATCACGGGCATCGGCACTTTCACGGCAATCTTCGCCGCCTGCATCGCCGTGACGCAGACGAAATTCAAGAGTGTCCTCGCGTACTCGACCATCAGCCAGCTCGGCTTCATGATGGCGGCCGTCGGGCTCGGCGCGTTCTCGGCGAGCATGTTCCACCTCGTGACGCATGCCTTCTTCAAGGCGATGCTCTTCCTCTGCGCAGGCGCCATCATGCACGCGCTCCACGAGGAGACGAACATCTTCCGCATGGGCGGCCTGTACAAGAAGATGCCGCTGACGTTCGTCTGCATGGTCGTCGGCGTGCTCGCGATCTCGGGCATCCCGCCATTCTCCGGCTTCTTCTCGAAGGACGAGATCCTCGCGGCGGCGATGCACGCGGGAGGACCGGTCTACGCCGTCCTGCTCGCGGCCTCGTTCCTCACGGCATTCTACATGATGCGCCTCCTGATCATCGCCTTCCTTGGGAAGAACCACAGCAAGTACGAGGCGCACGAGGTCGATGCCTTCATGCGCTGGCCGATGCTCCTGCTCGCCGTGTTGACGCTCATTACCGGCCTTGCGGGCTATTATGGCGGCTTTTCGCTGTGGGTCAACAACGGCACGCCGGTGCATGCGGCGCTTGAACCCGCCGTCGCAGTAACGGGCACAGCCGTCTCGCTCGCGGGCTTCATTGCAGCCTATATCGTCTACGGTGTCGCACATATCAGCCGCAAGGTCGCACTGCGCCGCTACGGCTTCCTTTACAGCCTCGTCTACAACAAGTTCTACATCGACGAGCTCTACGACTTCTTCCGCCGCCGCTTTGTCTACGCGCTTGCCTATGCGCTCGACTGGGTAGACATCCATATCTTCGGCGGCATCATGAACGGACTCGGCGCCTACGCGCTCGGGACGAGCGCCCTGCTCGCCGCGCCCGCCAACGGACAGGTGCAGCGGTATCTGCTCTTCTTCTACGCGGGCGTTGCCATCCTTCTCGTCGCAGCGCTCTATTGGACGGTCCGTATCCTTTCGTATACAGGAGGTGTTCTCGGCTAATGTCGTTTCCGATCCTTTCCATAATTCTTCTCACGCCGCTCGTGGCGGCAGGCATCATCGCGGTACTGCCGAAGCGCTTTCATGACACGATGCGCCAGCTTTCGGCACTCGCCATGATCATCACGCTGCTCCTCACGCTCTTCCTCTATATCGATTACGACATGGCAGCAGGCGGGATGCAGTACACGGAATACGTGCCGTGGGTCACCGATCTCGGCATCGCCTATTCGCTCGGCGTCGACGGCATCTCACTGCCGCTGCTCCTGCTGTCGTCTGCCGTCGGGCTCGCCGCTGTCTTCTCCTCATGGCGCATCGAGCATCGGACGAAGGAATACTTCGTCCTGCTGCTCATCCTCATCGCGGGCGTGTCGGGCGCGTTCCTCACGCGCGACCTCTTCCTCTTCCTGCTCCTGTGCGAAATGGTGGTCGTGCCGGCCTACATCATGGTGCTGATCTGGGGATCCTCCGAGCGTATCCCGAAATCCGAAGCAGCGATGAAGATGACGATCTTCCTGCTCGTCGGCTCGGCGTTCATGCTCGTCGGCGTCATCCTGCTGTATGTCTACGCCTTCCCTGCAGGGGCGCGCACCTTCGACGTGACGGCGCTTTCCATGGCGTCCGTCTCCGGGAATATCCCGTACGGCGTACAGGTCATCGCGTTCCTGCTGCTGCTCGTGGGCTTTGGCTCGCATCTTTCCATGTTTCCCTTCCATATCTGGTCGCCGGACGGCTACTCCGCCGCTCCGACGGCCGTCTCGATGGTCAATGCCGGCGTTCTCAAGAAGGTCGGCGGCTACGCACTCATCCGCATCGGCTTCTTCATCCTGCCGTTCGGCGCGAAGTTCTGGGCGCCCGTCATCGCTGTCCTTGCGACGATCAACGTCGTCTACGCCTCCTATGTCGCGCTCGCGCAGAAGGACATCAAGTATATGATTTCCTACTCGTCGGTGTCGCACATGGGCTACGTCCTCCTCGGCCTCGCCGCGCTGGACGTCGTCAGCGTCACGGGTGCCGTCGCCTACATGGTTGCCCACGGCATCATGATTGCGCTCTTCTTCTCGCAGGTCGGCTACGTCTACGATATGACGGACGCGCGCTCGACGGACGAGCTCTGGGGACTCGCGCACTACATGCCCTACATCACGACAGGCTTCATGCTCGCAGGCCTCTGCGCCCTCGGGCTGCCGGGACTCGTCGGCTTCATCCCGGAGTTCACGATCTTCGTCGGCGCCATTCGCGAATTCCCCGCGCTCACCGTCATCTGCGTCTTCGGCATCATCTTCACGGCGTTCTACGTCCTGCGGATGCTGGCGAAAGTACTGTTCGGCCGGCGCATCGCCGCTTTCGAAGGCATTCAGGATGAACGCCATACGGATGTCGTCCCGCTGGTGGTTCTCGGCGTCTTTCTCGTCGGGTTCGGCATTTTCCCAAGCCTGCTGATGGATATGGTGGGCAGCGGCGTCGAACCACTCCGCCCGCTCTTCGACCTCGTCCGTGACGCGCCGATGATTTCCCTCTTGCAAGGGGTACCGATCTGGGGAGGGTTTCCACAATGATGACGGCCATGCATTTTTCCGCAATCTCAATTGAGATTGCCATCGCGATTCTCCTGCTGCTCGTCCTGCTCCTCGACCTCATGAGGAAGCGGGGCGCGGGCCGGATGCTGCCGGCTTACGTGACAGCGCTCGGCCTCACGGGGATCCTCGCGCTTGCAATCTCGCTCTATCCGACGGACGGCACGGTCCGTTTCTTCTTCCAGGGCATCTATGCCGTCGACGCCTACAGCATCTTCTTCAAGATTCTCTTCCTCCTCGGCACGCTCTTCACCGTGCTCTACGGAGCACGCTACGCCGCACGCCAAGTGACGCATACAGGGGAATTTTACGCGCTCCTGCTCTCGGCACTGCTCGGCATGTGCGTCCTCGCATCGGCCAACGACCTCGTCACGGTCTTCGTCGGGCTCGAGCTCATGACAATCTCCTTCTACGTGCTCGTCGCCATCCGGACGGACAGCGTGCTTTCGAACGAGGCGGGCGTAAAATACCTCATCTACGGCTCGGGTGCGACGGGTTCACTGCTCTATGGCATCAGCCTGATCTACGGCATGACGGGAAGCCTTTCCTTCGAAGCCATCGCGAAGAGCCCGGGGCTTTTTCTGGGGCTCGGCATCGCGGGCATGGGGCTCGTGCTCGCCGGCTTCTTCTTCAAGCTTTCCATCATCCCGTTCCACCTCTGGGCCCCCGACATCTACGAGGGCGCGCCAGCACCCGTCACCGCGCTGCTCGCCATGTGCTCGAAAGCGGCGGGCATCGCCGTCATGCTGCGCGTGATCTTCACGGCACTGCCGCAGGCTGCGCCGATGTGGACCGAGATTCTCGCCATATTTGCCTGCGTCTCAATGGTCGGCGGCAACATCATGGCGTTCTGCCAGTCGAACATCAAGCGCATGCTCGCCTACTCCTCCATTGCACAGGCAGGCTACATGATGTGCGCGATGGCGGCGGCCAGTGCCGACGGCCTCAAGAGCGTCCTCTTCTACGCGGCCGTCTACCTCTTCGCAAACATTGCGGCATTCGTCACCGTCTCGTACCTTGAAGACCAGCGCGGCACCGACCTCCAGAACGTACGCGGGCTCGCACACCACTCGCTGCTGCCCGCCGGCTTCCTGATGGTCGCACTCCTCACGATGGCAGGCATTCCGCCGACAGCGGGCTTTATCGGGAAGTTCTACATCTTCACCGCCGCCGTCGATGCCGGCCTCTTCTGGCTCGCAGCCGTCGGCTTTGTCGTCTCGATGATGAGCGTCTACTACTACCTCATCATCATCCGTGAGATGTTCCGCGACCTCGCGCCCGGGGAAGAAGCAGACGAGCAGGAACTACGCCTGCCCCCTGCCGCAACCCTCGCGGGACTTGCGGCCGTCCTTCTCGTCCTCGCCTTCGGCATCTGGGCGCAGCCACTCTCCGTTTTCACCAACCTGACGATCCTGCAGACCCTCTAATGGAATAAAGGCCGGTATATCACCGGCCAGAACCATGCGCCACCGGGCGCCCCCAACAAAAAGGGGCTGTGAAATAACAGATCCCCAAAAACAAGAGG
>NZ_QRVW01000010.1:711-78872 GCF_003458855.1 Mitsuokella sp. AF21-1AC | reverse complement strand
CAAATAAAAATAGCATAAGCCATTTCCGTTTTGTATAATGAAAGTGACGAAAAATCCACAACACAAACGGAGGGCTTATGCCATGAATATTGTAGCACATCATCATCGCTCCTGTGAACCAGTTTCTTCTCAGATCCTGAAATTCTTTGCGGAATTCCATGTCGGGCAAATCCTTCGCAGTTGTAATGCATATAAGCTGCGTGGCTTCAAGGTACTGTCCATCTTTCTGGTCGCATTTGAAGCAGCCTTTCATCATCGGTCCTTCTACCAGCAGAAGAAGGATGCTCCGGAATCCATCCCCTTTGAGCAGGACACCTTCTACCGCTTTCTGAACTCCTGTACCATCCATTGGCGCAAGTTCACGCTGCTCCTGAGCACGGCCATCATCCAGAAGGTTATTGCACCGCTGACGAGCGAATCCAGGAGGAATGTCCTCATCATTGACGATTCGGTGTTCAGCCGCAACCGCTCCAAGAAAGTGGAATTGCTGGCACGCGTCTACGACCATGTCAGTGGCACGTACGTGAAAGGCTTCCGCATGCTCACGCTCGGCTGGAGCGATGGGAATACGTTTCTGCCACTCAGCCACTGCTTGCTTTCATCTGCATCAAAGCGACAGCAATTGCAAGGTGCGTCAGCGGACATCGACCCGCGCAGCAATGGTGGCAAGCAGCGGAAACTGGCACAGCGCAAGGCCCCGGAGGTCGTCCTCGAATTGCTGAAGGAAGCAAAGGCCGCGCAGGTTCCTGCGCAGCACGTCCTGTTCGATTCCTGGTTCTGCTCACCGGCATCCCTGCACCAGATTCACGAGCTCGGCTATGATGTCATCGCCCGTGTCAAGAAAAGCGAGAAACTCCGCTTCTTTTTTCAAGGGCGCATGCAGGATGTCAAGATGATTTACCGGAATCAGAAGAAACGTCCGGGGCGCTCCACTTACCTGCTCTCCGTCCGGGCTGAAGCCGTCAAGGATGGCAAGCACTTGCCCGTAAGGCTGGTCTTCGTCCGTAATGCCTCTAAGAAGGGCGATTATCTCGTCCTGGTTACGACGGATCTCACCCTGTCAGAAAAGGATGTCATCCAGATCTATGGTAAACGCTGGAGCATTGAAGTCTTCTTCAAGATGTGCAAATCCTACCTGAAACTGGGAAAAGAAACGCGCTCGATTTCGTATGATGCCCTGACGGCGCATACTTCTATTGTCTTCGCACGCTATATGATGCTCGCGCTGGAACAGCGCCGCCAAGTAGACAAACGAAGCATTGGCGAATTGTTTTTTCTGACGATAGATGAACTGGAAGATTTGCGCTATCTGGACGCATTGAGTTTGTTGCTGGAACTTCTGATAAATTGCGCCAAGGAAGCCAATATTCTTGACGAAAAGCAGCTTAAGAAGTTGCTCAATCTGTTCCTGGCAAAACTGCCCGATTTCTGGGGAAGATGCCTAATACAGTGTGCATGATGCGATATTGATAGATGTCTGCAAACCTGATGGGGCCTTATCTTATGAGGGATTCAGGTGTGCGAAGTTTGAGTTCTATATTTTATTTAACAGTTATAAGCTCCTTCTGTCCTGCTGAAACGGGCTCTGCCGTTTCCTGCTTTGCCTTCTTTTTCTTCTGCTTCTTGGGATTGTAACGGTTCATCGCCACATCGACATCATCCGTCACGATGCATTCCACTGCGGGTTCCAGGTACTTGATTGCATCCTCGATCTTCTGCTGCCCTTCGTCAGAAAATGGTGCCAGCACGTGATTGACGACCGTCCAGCCCGGCAGCGGCCGGCCGATGCCGATGCGCACGCGCGCGAAATGCTCGTCCCCGACATGCGCGAGAATGGACTTGATGCCGTTGTGACCGCCCGCACTGCCCTTCTTGCGGATGCGGATGGTGCCCACGGGTATATCCATATCGTCGTGCACGACGATGAGATCCTCCGGCTCGAGCTTGTACCAGGAGAGCAGCGGTCCGATGGCGCGGCCACTCTCATTCATGTACGTCTGCGGTTTGACGAGCAGCACCTTCTGCGTGCCGATGCGGGCAGGAGCGACGAGCGCATCGAACTTCGCCTGCCATTCCGAGGCGGAGACGCCCAGTGCCTCCGCCAGCGCGTCGACAAACATAAAGCCCACATTGTGTTTCGTCCTGGCATACTCCGTTCCCGGATTGCCAAGGCCTGCGATGATTTTCATGCAATGATCCTCTTTCTATTATTATGAAACAAAACGTCAACAAACATTGTACCAATAAGTTTATCACATCGAAGCCATACTGTCAGCACCAAGACCCAGGTCACAAAGGCCCTTGCTTCCATAATGAAAAAACTGCTGCACAGCAAATGCCTGTGCAGCAGCCTGAAAGCCGATGAAAATCAGTCGTTGGCCGTCGGATCGCCAACCAAGAACAGGTAAGCGAGCACGACGATGCCGAGTGCGATGCGGTACCAGCCGAACGCCTTGAAGTCATTCGTCTTGATATAGCGCATCAGGAACTTGATGGACAAGACGGAGACGATGAATGCCGTGACCATGCCCACGACCATGATGACGATCTCAGCGCCCGTATAGTGGAAGCCGAACTTGACCATCTTGAGCGCGCTGGCGCCGAACATGACGGGGATCGCCAGGAAAAACGTGAACTCGGCAGCCACCGTGCGGCTCGTGCCG
Source organism: Mitsuokella sp. AF21-1AC (assembly GCF_003458855.1). Classification (NCBI taxonomy): domain Bacteria; kingdom Bacillati; phylum Bacillota; class Negativicutes; order Selenomonadales; family Selenomonadaceae; genus Mitsuokella; species Mitsuokella sp. AF21-1AC. The sequence continues at coordinate 76,209 of NZ_QRVW01000010.1, read as the reverse complement.
AAGAGCAGGCCGCCGAGGATCGTCGCACCGGACCGGCTCGTGCCAGGCACCAGCGAGAGCACCTGGAAGAGGCCGATGATGAGTGCCGTCTTGTAGTCGAGGCGGCGCAGATCCGTGATGCGCGGACGGCGATGCTTGTTGTAATTCTCGACGATGATGAACATGATGCCGTAGAAAATCAGCGTCGTCGCCACGACGAGAGCCGTCATGAAATGCTCTTCCATGTACTTGTTGAAGAGCAGGCCGATGACGGCCGCCGGGATGCAGGCTACGATGACCTTCATCCAAAGCTGTACGGTATCCCGCTTTTCCTGACGCGTCTTCCAGGACGAGAACGGGTTGAGTTTCTCGAAGCTCAGCACGACGACGGCCATGATGGCGCCGAGCTGGATGACCACAAGGAACATGTCCATGAACTGTTTTGTGACATTGAGCTTGATGAACTCATCAACCAGGATCATATGACCCGTACTCGATACCGGCAGCCATTCCGTCAGGCCCTCGACGATGCCCAGAATGATGGTTTTGAGCAAATCGGCAATACTTAAATCCACGTTTTTCTCCCCCTACGGTTTGTTTTCTTTGTTGCAGCATGTCCCATTATAGCACAGCTCCAAGGGCTATGCATGGAAATTTACAGGAATCATGCGGCTCTCAACCTTCTGTTTATGGCCCGAGTATAGCAAACCAAGGTAAACAGGACTTAAACAACGCGAAAAAAAGTGCATCCGGCCTTCCTCCCGCGGAAATGTGAGTAAATCACAGAAAACCTCCGTTCTTCCGACTATACTAAAAGCAACGATAACAAAGCACCGCTTTTCTCCAGCGCAGCGCTTGCAATACGATTTTCATATCGAAGCCATAGGAGGTTTTATCATGTCTGCCATCGTCATCACCAAAGAGAATTTCGAAGCCGAGGTCCTGAAGGCCAGCGGCACGGTACTCGTCGATTTCTGGGCTACCTGGTGCGGTCCCTGCCGCATGCTCTCCCCAATCGTCGATCAGGTTGCCGAAGAACGCCCGGAAGTCAAAGTCGGCAAGATCAACGTCGACGAACAGCCGGAACTCGCGCAGCAGTTCGACATCATGAGCATCCCGACGCTGCTCGTTTTCCGCAACGGCCAGAAAGTCAATGAATCTGTCGGACTCATCCCGAAGGAAAAGGTAGAGTCTCTGCTAAGCTGAAATCCCCATTCCCGTACACATTCCCATACTCCTGTCACAGAAAAGAGCCGTCCCCTGCACATATCGTGCTGCGGGGCGGCTCTTTTATCTGTCAATATTCTCCTGCGAGCTTCTTCAGCGCTTCTTTGTTGAGGATGCGCAGCCTGCCGCGCGCCGACTGCACCCAGCCTTCCTGGCCGAAATACTTGACGAGACGGCTCACGACCTCACGCGCCGTGCCCATGTAGCGCGCCATCTGCTCATGCGTCAGATGAATCTCATCCTGCTTCGTCTTCTCGCACTCCTCGAGCAAAAAGATTGCAAAGCGGCGGTCAGCCGAGAGGAACAGCACCTGCTGCATCTTGAACAGCATCTCCGACAGGCGGCCGGCTGCCATCTCGTAGCCATAGCAGCGCACGTAGATGTTGTTGTCAGCCAGGCGGCGGAACGAGGCGGCATCCGTGAGCAGCACATCCGTATCCTCCTCGGCATCGATGTAGACATCGAACGTCACGGCATCGAGCGTACAGGCTGCCGACAAGATGCCGATGTCGTCGGCAAACAGGCGGTAAAGCGTCACATCGCGCCCATCCTCCGACAGCGTGTAGACGCGCAGCTGCCCCTTCTTGACGAGCAGCACGCCGATGCAGTCAAATGGCCCGCGGTGCACCTGTGTGCCCGCCTCGTAATGGACGGCATGTGTATGCTCGTTCAGAAGGGCCTTCTCCTGGTCGCTCAGATGCGGCCAAAAATCAAAATGACGGATAAAGAGGTCCGTCGCATTCTTTTCTGCCATAGCAATCTATAAACCTCGCAATACCGGGACCTCCGGCCAGGGAACACGTCCAAAACACGTCCTGAGATAGAAAAATCCCGGCCACACGGGCCGGGATCCATTGCCTGCGCTTCCGAAAATCAGCGGAAGAGCTGGCTGACCGAACGATGGCTCTGGATGCGCATGATGACATCGCCTAGGGCATCAGCCAGCGAGAGGACGACGATCTTGTCGGACTGCTTCTCTGGCGGCAGCGGAATCGTATCCGTGATGACGAGCTTCTCAATTGGAGACTCGTTGATGCGCTGGACTGCCGGATCGGACAGGATGGCATGGGAGCAGGAAGCGAAGATGCGCTTGGCACCGCGTTTCTCGAGTGCGCGGGCGCCTTCGCAGAGGGAGCCGGCCGTATCGACGATATCATCGATGATGATGGCAGTCTTGCCCTCGACATCGCCGATGAGGTTCATGACCTCAGCGCAGCCCGGACGCGGACGGCGCTTCTCGATGATGGCGATCGGTGCCTGCAGGTGATCGGCGAGGATGCGCGCACGCGTTACACCGCCGAGATCCGGCGAGACAACGACGACATCTTCGAGCTTCTGCGTACGGAAATAGTTCGCAATGACCGGGGCAGCAGCCAGATGATCGACAGGGATATCAAAGAAGCCCTGGATCTGACCGGCATGGAGGTCAACCGTTACGACACGAGTTACACCAGCCGTGGTCATGAGATTTGCCACGAGCTTTGCGGAAATCGGCTCACGGCCGCGCGTCTTGCGATCCTGACGAGCATAGGCATAATACGGGACGACAGCCGTGATGCTGTGTGCCGAAGCGCGCTTGCAGGCATCTGCCATGATGAGCAGCTCCATGAGGTTATCATTGACTGGATAAGACGTCGGCTGGATGATGAAGATATCCTTGCCGCGGATGCTCTCACTGATCATGACCTGCGTCTCACCGTTGTTGAAATGACCGACATATGCATCGCAGAGGTTCACGCCAATGTGATCGGCAATCTTCTTCGCCAGATCCGGGTTTGCGTTACCGGTCAGGATGCATAAGTTTCCAGTGTCTAAAGCCATTTTGTAAAAAACCTCCAAATCCTTACATGTACATCTCTCTGCCGGAAGAGCAGGCTGGAACCTGCCTTCCTTCTTTTATCAGTATAACACGATTGGACAAAAAAGGACATATGGACTTGAAATTTGCCCATTTCTTTTTTCCCTGCGCGTCTTCCTGCCCCGTTATCTCACAGGTTCTCGCGGATTCTCACTGATCGCGCTTGTCACTCCATCTCTCGATCGTGGTCTGGCGGGCGCGGGCAATCGTCAGCTTGCCGCCCGGTGCCGTCTTCGTGATCGTGGAGCCCGCCGCGATGTAGGCACCGTCTTCAAGCGTCACCGGTGCGACGAGATTCGAGTTGCAGCCGACGAAGACATTGTCGCCAATCTTCGTGCGGTGCTTGATCTTGCCGTCGTAATTGACCGTGATCGTGCCGCAGCCCATGTTGACATTCTCGCCCATGTCGCAGTCGCCGATGTAGGAGAGATGCGGCAGTTTCGAGCCCTTGCCGATGTTTGAGTTCTTGACCTCGATGAAGTTGTCGATCTTGACGCCCTCAAAGAGATGCGTATTCGGGCGCAGATGGACGAACTGGCCGAGCTTGACATCATCATCAATCTGGCACTCGTGCGCGTAGACGAACTGCCCCGTCACGCGGTTGCCGCATTTGACGTCCTGGAAGCGGACATTCGGGCCGAGCTCGCATTCCTCACCGATGACCGTGCCGTGCTCGAGCCAGGTCCCCGGATAGAGGATCGTGTCGCGGCCGACGACGACATCGTCATCAACATACGTCGTATCGGGGTCCATGATCGTGACGCCCGCTGCCATGAGCTCCTCATTCTTGCGGCGGCGCAGGATCTTTTCGGCACCTGCGAGCTGCTGGCGCGAATTGATGCCGAGCGTATCCTCATAATCATCGGCAGCGACGGCCCAGATCTTCTCGCCCTTCTTCTTGAGGATCTCCAGCACATCCGGCAGGTAATACTCACCCTGTGCATTGTCGTTCGTGACGTGCGAGAGTGCTTTAAAGAGGTCGCGGGCGGCAAAGCAGTAAATGCCGGAATTGACTTCCTTCACCTGGCGCTCCTCTTCCGTCGCGTCCTTGTGCTCGACGATTTTCTCGACCGAGCCGTCTGCCGAACGGATGATGCGGCCATAGCCCGTGGCATCGGGCATGATGGCCGTCAGCACCGTCGCCTTGGCACCGGCTGCGACATGTTCTTCATAGAGCTTCTTGAGCAGCGCCCCAGTCAGAAGCGGCGTATCGCCGCAGAGGACCATGACCGTGCCCTGCTCATCCTTCAGGAGGTCTGCCGTCTGCAGGACGGCATGGCCCGTGCCGAGCTGCTCCGTCTGCGTGACGAATTCCGCCTGGTCGCCGATGGCTGCGCGCACTTCGTCGCCGCCAAAGCCCGTCACGACGATATTGCGCCTGGCACCGGCCGCCTTGGCTGCATCGATGACATGCTGCAGCATCGTCTTGCCGCCGGCCTTGTGCAGGACTTTCGGCAGCTTCGATTTCATGCGCGTACCCTTACCGGCCGCGAGGATTACCGTTACTAAATCTGACATGTTTCAAACGACTCCTATCTAAAATAATGTTTGGTTATGCCTTGACGCACACGTCTTGTCCGCAGGATTACTTGCGGCCCGCATGCGCTCTCTTCTTGGCTGCAAGGGCTTCCTGCTGCTTCTTCTGGGCGTCCATGGCCTTCAGCAGGGTCTTCTCCGAATTCTCCATATGGTGCTCGGCAGCCTTGCGGGCTGCACGGTCATCGCCATTGGCAATCGCTTCCACGATGGCCCGGTGCTCGTCGAGCGTGGCCTCGAGGCGGCCGGGATACGACATCGAGAGCGTGCGGAAACGCGTGAGCTGATCGCGCAGATTCGAGATGATGCCGACGAGGCGGTTGTTGCGTGCCGCATGATAGAGGAGATCGTGGAACTCGATATCCGTTTCGACAATCTTGTCCATGTCCCCTTCTTTGATGTAACCGCCGATGATGACGAGCAGGCGCTGCAGATGCTCAAGCTCGTCCTCGGTGATGTGTTCGGCCGCCAGCCCGTTCGAGAGCGATTCGAGCGCCGTACGGATCTCAAAGATCTCATTGATGTCGCGGATGGACATATCGGCGACGTATGTGCCGCGGCGCGGCATCATGACCACATAGCCCTCGAGCTCAAGCTTGCGGATGGCCTCGCGCACAGGCGTGCGGCTCACACCGAGTTCCTCGGCCAGCTTGATTTCCATGATGCGCTCACCGGGTTTCAGGATGCCCTTGCGGATGGCATCACGCAAGGACTCGCAGACGACTTCGCGTAACGGTTGATAGCTGTCTAATTTAATCGGAGCTAATCTCTGATCCATAATGGTTCCCTCAATTCTAAACGTAATCTTCCTGGGTCGTATGGCAGACGAACACGTCTGCATCAGTCTTTTCTCTGAGCGCTGCGGCCAACCGTTCTGCCGCCTCTCTCGTCTCCAGCAGGCCAAAGACCGTCGGCCCGCTGCCCGACATCATACTCGCCAGAGCACCCTGCTGCATCATCTGTTCCTTATACGCGGCGATGACAGGATACTGTTTTATAGTAACACTTTCGAGGACATTGCACAACAACGGCGCAAGCTCCTCCCTGCTGCCTGCAGCAAGGGCCCGGCACATGGCATCGTTGTCCGGATGGCGCGCGGCCCCCTCGGCATCGTAATGCTGATAGGCCCAGGCCGTCGATACGGAAATCGGCGGCTTGGCGAGCACGACCCAAAACGCAGGGACAGGCGGCAGGCGCCTCAGGACCTCGCCGCGCCCCGTGGCCAGCATCGTGCCGCCGCGCACGCAGAACGGGATGTCCGAACCAATCCTGCCGGCGAGCTCACAGAGCTCTTCGACGGAAAGCCCGAGCTCATAGAGCGCATTGACGCCGCGCAGCACAGCCGCCGCGTCGGCGCTGCCGCCCGCCAGCCCCGCTGCCATTGGAATGCGCTTCGTAAGATGGATCCGGACACCTCCCTGTACCCTGCTGTGCGCAAGCAGCAGGGCCGCCGCGCGATACGCGAGATTCTTGTCGTCAGCCTTGAGCCATGGCACGTCGATCAAGAGCTCAATGCCTTCTGGAATCCGTTCCAGTTGCAGCGTATCATGAAGGCTCACCGATTGCATGACCATGGAGACTTCATGGTAGCCATCGGGGCGCTTGCCCAAGATGTCAAGCGTCAGGTTGATTTTCGCCTCACCATTTATCGTAATCAATATCCCACTTCCTTCATCCATACCGAAATAAGCTGTCCTACATTATTATATGGAATATGCTTTATGTATTCAACATACATTGTGCTTTCCCCTGCCTCCATCGGCGGGCAATCGCACATCTGCACCGTTTTTTTTGCAGGTGATGGCTTTTACCGGACAGCTCGCCTCGCAGAGCCCGCAGCCGCTGCAGGCCAGTGCCGAGACGTACAGCGTCTTCGGCATGCCCTCCGGCTGACGCATCGAGAGAGCGCGCTCAGGGCAGAGCACCGTGCAGAGGCCGCAGGTGTTGCAGGCCGATGAAATCGTGAGCTGCGGGAAGAGTTCGCCAGGTTCACCGCCCTGTGCGGCAATCCAGAGCGCGGAATCAAAGGCATACAGCTTCGTCTGCTGTGCTTCAGCCAGGGTCTGCAGTCCTTCCGTCGCCGAATGGAAAAGCGAGCGAAAAAAATTGCGGCGTTCTACGACGGGGGCTGCCGGCGCCTGTTCACGCGGATGGACCCTCACGAGACGAATGGGCGGCAGGCCCTCCTTTGCCAGGGCCTGCTGACAAGCAGCAATCTCCTGCTCGAGCCAGTGAAAAACGGCCGGGCGGCAAGTTTCGCAACGCGAGATATCGATGGCGAGCTCACGCTCGCGCGTCAGCGACCAGAGAAGCCTTCTGTTCAGAAAGCCCAGGCAGGAAGGTGCCGCCTCCTCCACCCGGCGGCACATGAGCACCTGACGAGTCAGATGACGGGTCCTCGCAAGAGCCCCCGCACAATCATCGGTCCCCGCAATGGCCCCCGCGGGACAAACGGCCTGGCAAAGCCCGCAGTCATCACATTTCTTCGGATCTATCACATGCTGATGAACGGCTCCCTGCGGGCAGATGGCCTCACAAGCATCGCACTGCCCTTGTGCATAGCGCACGAGGCAGCGGTTCAAATCAATCGTTCGCATTTTCTCTATGACTCCTGTCCTTCATTTTGAACCCTATTATACCATAACTGCATAGCTGACTGCAGAAAAAATGGTGTTTATCAGCGATAATAGTTTTCTTTTAAAAATTACTTGCCGCTTCCATTGTTTCCGTCTGACTTTTGCGATATAATACAAACATAAGCCTGATTCATCCCAAAATAATCAAAGGAGGCTATTTCAATGGAAGCACTGATCCTATCACGATGGCAATTCGCCATCACAACCGTCTACCATTTCCTCTTCGTCCCCGTAACACTGGGGCTCTCGATTTTCGTGGCCCTGCTCGAGACGTGTTACGTGCGGACGAAGCGTCCCCAGTGGAAGGCCGCGTCACGCAAGCTCGTGAAATTCTTCGGCACGCTCTTCATCATCAATTTCTCGATGGGCGTTGTCACCGGTATCGTACAGGAATTTCATTTTGGCATGAATTGGTCGGAATATTCCCGCTTCATGGGCGATATTTTCGGCGCCCCGCTGGCACTCGAAGCCCTGACCGCCTTCTTCCTCGAGTCCACGTTCCTCGGCATCTGGATCTTCGGCTGGGACAAACTCTCAGAAAAGGCACACTGCATCTGCATTTGGATTGTGGCCTTCGCGAGCAATCTGTCTGCCTTCTGGATTCTCGTCGCCAACTCCTTCATGCAGCATCCGGTCGGCTACACCCTCAACAACGGCCGCGCCGAGATGACGGATTTCTTTTCTCTCGTGACAAATCACTACATCCTCGGCGAATACTCGCATACGCTCTTCTCGGCCATCGCCACGGCCGGCTTCCTCGTACTGGCCGTCTCTGCCTGGAAGGTGCTGCATGACGAAGTATCCCGCGCCGCCTTCACGCAGACGCTCAAAGCCGGCGCCATCTACATGCTCGTCGGCCTCTTTGCCACCATGGGCAGCGGCCACATGCATGCCCAGTACCTCGCTCAGGCCAACCCCATGAAACTCTCCTCTGTAGAGGCACTCTGGGAAACGGCTGATCCGGCTCCGTTTGCTATCGTCGCCGACATCGACGAGGAAAGCCACAGGAACAACATGGAGATCACCGTACCGGGCGCCTTCTCCTTCATGCTCTACAATACACCGACGGGTGCCGTCAAGGGCATCAATCAGCTGCAGCAGGAATACGCCGCGACGTATGGCCCCGGCGAGTACCGTCCGGATGTGAAGGGCCTCTTCTGGAGCTTCCGCCTCATGATCGGTATCGGCGGGCTCATGATCCTTTTAGGCCTCATCACGCTCTACCTCACCTGGAAGAAGCGTCCGCTGGCCTGCCCGCTGCTCCTCAAGGTACTGCCGTGGCTGCTGCCGCTTCCTTACATCGCCAACTCCGTCGGCTGGTACATCGCGGAAGCCGGACGTCAGCCCTGGATTGTCGTTGGCCTGCAGAAAACGGCTGAAGCCGTTTCGCCGAATCTCACGGGTACGGATGTCTGGATCACGATGATCGGCTTTACGGTGCTCTACCTGCTGCTGGCCATCGTTGCCTTCTGGATTGCCATCCGCTTTGTCCGCAAGACCCGCATCGCAATGGAAGGGAGGGACGCATGATGGATCTCAACATTCTCTGGTTCATCCTCATCGTCGTACTGTTCACCGGTTTCTTTTTCCTCGAAGGCTTTGACTACGGTGTCGGCGGACTGCTGCCCTTCCTCTCCTCGCGGGAAGAGGACCGCGGCGTCATCCTGCGCACCATCACGCCCGTATGGGACGGCAACGAAGTCTGGATGATCACGGCGGGCGGCGCGCTCTTTGCGGCCTTCCCGCACGTCTACGCCACGATGTTCTCGGCCTTCTACCTCGCACTCTTCCTGATGCTCGTCGCCCTCATCCTGCGCGGCGTGGCCTTCGACCTGCGCGGCCGTCAGGAATCGCCCTGCTGGCGTCGCTTCTGGGACGGTGCCATCTGCTTCGGCAGCGTCGTGCCAGCCTTTCTCTGGGGCGTCGCCGTCACGAATCTCATCGCCGGTCTGCCCATCAATGCCCAGATGAACTACATGGGCGGTTTCTTCGACCTGCTGTCGCTCTACACGATTGTCGGCGGCCTTGCGTTCCTGTTCGTCTTCCTGTTCCACGGCGCTGCCTTCCTGACGCTGCGCCTCAAGGACACGGGCCTCATCCTGCGCTGCCAGGCGCTCGCACTCAAAGTCGGCGTCACCGCTGCCATCTTCTTCGTGCTCTGCATGCTGCTGACCTTTGAACACACGGACCTCTTCCAGAGCCCGCTGGCAGCCGTCGCCCTCTTTGGCGCCGCCCTGCTCTTCGTCATCGCTCTTCTGAGCATGAACCTCGGCAAGGGCAAGGCCAGCTTTATCCTGAGCTCGCTGGCCATCGTCGCCACGACGGTCGCCTTCTTCGCCGGCCTCTTCCCGCGCCTCATGGTTTCGAGCCTGAACCCGGCGTGGAGCCTGACGATCACGAACGCCTCCTCGTCGCCTTATACGCTCTCCGTCATGACAGTCGCCGCCGGCATCTTCGTGCCGATTGTCCTTCTCTACCAGATCTGGTCGTATTACATCTTCCGCAAACGCGTCACGCCCAAGGATGCCGAAGAGCATTATTGAGCCGTCCGGAAGACACGACCTCACCATGAAACAACGATTATGAATATGAAGCAGACCTTTCTTTTCAAAGCCCTGCATGAGCAAACGCATACGAGAAACCAGCTGTTCCTCACGGAGCTCCTGCGCGCCATGGCCGTTCTCGGTGCCTGCGGGGCTGCCAGCCTGGCCATCGACCAGGTATTTCTCGGAAAGGGAAGCCTTACGGAAACAGCACCAGTCCTCCTGGTGCTGTTTCTTGTACTCGGGCTTCTCCATCTCCTGGCCCTGCGTCAGGATCATCTGCTGCAGGGCCTGTCTGCAGCGCTGCGCCATGACGTGCGCCATCGTCTTCACCTGCGTCTTCTGTCGCCGGAAGGACAAACGGACCGCAGCTTCCGCCGCCAGCTGCTGCCGCTCGCACTCGAGAGCACGGATGCCCTCGATGCCTGGTTCACGAAGGTCCTGCCCGTCGTGCTCGGCATCCTCGTCGCCATGCCCTGCCTGCTGATTGCCGCCTTCTTCATCGATCCGGTCACGGGCCTCCTGATGCTCATAACGGTCCCCATCGCGCCCTTCCTGCTCTACCTCATCGGGCGCGTGACAAAAGAGGCGAGCCAGCAGCAGTGGCGGCAGATGAACCGCTTCTCCTCAGGGCTCGCCGAGATCCTGCGCGCGCTGCCCACGCTCAAGCTCTTTGCGCGCGAACGGGACGAACGCCGCCGCGTCAGGATGCTCAGCCAGGAATTTGCGCAGGCGGCGCTGCGCGTCCTGCAGCTTTCCTTTGTCTCGGCATTTGCCCTCGAGCTCATCACGACACTGGCCATCGCCATCATTGCCGTGAGCATCGGGCTGCGTCTGCTCTACGGCCAGCTGACGTTCACGGCAGCATTCTTCGTGCTGCTCTTGACGCCGGAATTCTATCAGCCTCTGCGCCTCTCCGGCACGGCTTTCCACAGCGGCATGACGGCCTTCACGGCCGAGCAGGCCCTGAGACCGTACTGCCTGACGCGGGGACCGGCACCGGCCGCAGACAAAGGCAGCTGCCCCGCGGGCTTCGCCCTTGCTGCGCAGGATCTTTCCTTCCGCTATGCGGGCAGTCCGCTCCCCCTCATGAATGGCGTACATATTGCCGTCAAGCATGGCGGCATGACCGTTCTCCACGGGCCGAGCGGCTGCGGCAAGACCACGCTCATCCGCCTGCTCGCGGGCCTGCTGATGCCGGAGGCGGGAACAATCCTGCGCCGGCAGACATCTGCCGACGGCTGGAGCTATGTGCCGCAGGAGCCCCATCTGTACAACGGCACGCTGCTCGAAAACGTCACGCTCTTTCACGAAGAGTACCGTGAAGATGACGCCCTGCAGGCACTTCGGCGCCTTGACCTGACGGATATGGTGCGGGGCCTGCCGCAGGGACTTGACACGCCCCTGGGTGAAGGCGGGCAGAGCCTCTCGCAGGGACAGCGCAAGCGCCTGGGGCTCGCCCGCGTCCTCCTGCAGGACCGCCCGCTCCTGCTGCTCGATGAGCCGACGGCGGCACTCGATGAAGAAACGGCCGCCATCATCCGCGCTGCACTGCTCTCGCTGCGCGGCTCGCACACGCTCTTTGTCATCAGCCATGACGAAGCGCTGCAAAAAGCTGCCGACCAGCTGCTCGCATGGGATGATATCACCGGCGAGAACGATACCCATCAGGAAGGAGATGCATGCATATGAGAAAACTCCTGCAGCTGACCTCCCTCCCAGAGTTCCTGCCCGTCCTTCTGGTGAGCCTCATCGCTCTCTTCACGGGACTGGCGCTGCTTGGCGCCTCGGCCTGGCTCGTCGCCTCGGCCGCACTCATGCCGCCCTTGTACACGCTGGCACTCGGCATCACCACCGTGCGGGCCTGCGGCATCGGCCGCGCCGTCTTCCGCTATGGCGAACGCTATCTCTCGCACCGCATGGCCTTCCGCATTCTGACGGAAATCCGGCTCTCTCTCTACGACCGGGCAGCTTCCATCCTGCCGCTGCGCAGCGGCCCCGCCCGTCAGGGAGAATTCCTGCACGACCTCCTGACAGGAGCCGATGAACTGCGCGACTTCTACGTCCGCTCCCTGCTGCCCGTACTTGCCATCGGCCTCGTCACGGCACTTGCCACCTGGCTGCTCGCGCGCGTACTCGGCTGCATCGCCCTGCTGCTGCCCCTGCTCTACCTCCTGCGGCTCGTACTCGCCTGCCTCCGCCGGCCCGCCGAAGAAGACCAGCGTCGTGCGCTTGACGCCGCCTACCGCAGCGCGCTCCTTGATGTCAGTGCCGGTGCCGACGAGCTCATCCGGGCGGGATCCGGGCCCGCTGCCAGACTTCTCGCAAGAAACGCCCAGGCCCTGCTGCAGGGGGATACCCGTCTTGCACGCGGCGATGCGCGGCGCGATGCCGGCGCCAATCTTCTTGATACCGCCGTCCTGCTCACCCTGCTTGCGCTGCTGATCCTCTGCGTCACGCAGGATAAGCTGAGTGGCATCGACCTCTGCGTCTGGTTCCTGATCCTGCAAACCCTGCTCGTCGAATTCCGCACGCTGCCCGAAGCCGTGCGCCAGGGACGGTGCAGCCTGGCAGCCGCCTCCTGCCTGCCCGAAAAACGGCAGACGCCTGACGGCGATGACGACTCCCGCCCGGATCATGTACCGGATGCGCCTGCCGCTTCGACAGACGGGCCCATCCTTGCCGCGCAGGGACTCGCCTTTTCCTACCGTCGGGGTCAGGATCTCCTGCACGATCTTTCCTTTGCCATCCGCCCCGGCCAGCACACCGCCATCATCGGAGCCAGCGGCTCCGGCAAGACCACGCTCGCCTATCTCCTGCTCGGCGTCTGGCCGCCCGACGCGGGAACGCTGCTGCTGCATGGAACATCCTGCCAGCACATTTCCCATGACGTGCTTCATACGGCCATCGCCGCACTGCCCCAGGGCAGCGTCCTGTTCGCCGGATCCATGCGCGAGAATTTCCAGCGGTACCGCCCCGCGTGCAGCGAAAGCGACATGCGTGCGGCACTTGACACGGCACAGCTCACGGACCTCGTAAAACAGCTGCCGCAAGGCATCGATACGCCGCTCGGCGAAGATGCCTGCGGCCTCTCCGGTGGCCAGCGCAATCGCCTGCTGACAGCCATCGCCATCGCGGGCAAAGAGCCCGTCATCCTGCTCGATGAGCCGACCTGCGGCCTTGACCATGAGACAGCCGGGGCTCTCCTGACGAACCTTTTCGCCAGAGTCAAAAAGACCGGCCAGACCCTGCTCGTCATCACGCATGAACGCGAGATCCTAAGGGACTTCCCGCAGATCATCGAACTCAAAAAGTGACAAATAAAAATGAGCCGCTGCAAAGCTTCCCGGCCTGCAGCGGCTCATTTTGTCTGCTCATTTCATTTCGGTATCGTAGTCGTGCCCCTGCACCATGCGGTGCGGACGCGGTACAAAAGCGGGATTGATGACGCTCTTTTTCGCGTCGTACTCCGGCGTGCGGATGTCCAAGAGATCCAGAAGCGTGTGGATGAAATCATCCGTCATGTACGGGCGGTTCACCGCCGCCTGGAGTGCCTGCCACTTCTCAGGGTGATGCGCGCGGTAGGCAGGCGACGCCCAGAAAATCATCGGCACCTCGAGCGTCTCCTTCGTCGGATGCTCCTCGACGTGGCCCGAGAAACTGCCATGGTCGTACACGGCCTCCCCATGGTCGGGGATGTAGACGACCAGCGCATCCTTATCGGCAAACTTGCCCATGAGGCTCGTCACGACGAAATCATTGTAGAACAGGGCGTTCTCGTACTGCGCGATCTCCGTGCGCTTCTCCAGGGACAGCGTATCCTGCGGCGGCGGCACGTCATCGGCCGTAAACTTCGAGAACAGATACGGGAACCGCATGTAATAGAGGCCGTGGCCGCCCATCAGGTGGATGACGTAGAAATTCTTGGCAGCCGGCTGCGCGAGCACCTCATCGACGAGCGGGAAAAGCGCCTCATCGTAAATGCCGTTGTCCTCATGCGATTCACGCAGCCGCGTAAAGCGGCTGTAATGACTGCGGCCGGCAAAGAGCTGCGCCACATTGCCCCAGATGCCCGAGCTCTCCTGATTAGAGAGCCAGTACGTCCGGTAGCCCGCCGCCTTCATGACATCGATCATGTTGTTGTATTCATACCAGGGTTTTGACGAATCCATGTCCGCGAACGTCAAAAGCTTGCGCAGGACGGCCACGGTCGCCGCCTCCGGGCTAATTGTATCCCGAAAGACCGCGAGCTCCCCCTTGGCTGCCAGCTCATCGAGATTCGGCGTGTTCTCGAGCGGATAGCCGTAGAGATGCATGCGGGCGCGGTTCGTCGACTCGCCGAGGATGAAGACCACATACGGCGTATCACTGCGGTTCTCCGTGATTTCCACATCACTCGCCGCCTCGTTCTTGAGCTTCTCGAACGCCTGGATGTTCTCGACGGAGGTTGTGGCCGCCCGGCTCACGCGCACGACGGGCACATCGAGCGAATCGTTGATGATAAACGAATAATACTCCGAAAGCAGGATGGTCCCCGCGAGCAGCGACGCCAGGAACACGAAGGGCAGCGCATGCGAGAGGCGATGGCGCGACAGAAAAGGAATCCGGCACCTACCCAGGCGGCGGTAGATGAATACACCGGCCGCCACGAGCAGGATGGAGGCCGCCACGCCCTGCCACCCCATGTACATGCGCAGGAACTCACCAGCCTCCCGCGGATTCGTCTGCAGGACAGCCGTCACGATGCCCGCGCCGATGAGCGAGCTGTACTGCACGATGGAAAAGAACTCCAGGCCTCCGAGCAGCAGAGACAGAAAAAACGACGCCGCGAACAGGAACCGCCGCAGCCGCCGCACGGGAATGAAGCCCAGCACGAGGATATAGAGCAGCACCCCGCCGAGCAGGAACACGGCATCGGCCGCGAGCACGCCGAGCTGCTCCCCCTTGTACATATGGATATTGAGCCAGGCAATCGGCGCCAGATTCAGCACGTACAGGACTGCCAGCAGTCCCGCTTCGTGTTCCGCGATATGCGTGCCGCGCGCCCAGGCCCGCAGCAAAAAACGTTTCAAGGCAGGCACATTCCCAAACCTCCTACAAAGATGATATAATTGAATATTATACCATAAATTCAGGAGGTTTTTTCATGACACAAGATGAATTTCATAAGCTTGTCCATTTCGTAATGGATTCGCCGGCTCATCCGCCCGAGAAACTCTTCATCGGCGGTATGGACAGCTGGCATGCCCGCGCCCGCCTCGCCCACTTCCTCGCCATGAAGGGCATCGACAAGACAAAGGAAGCCCTTGAACTCTTCCACAGTGTCGTCGACGCGGACATCGACGACGAGAAGGCCGAGGATGTCGAAGAAAAGGTCTTCGCGCTGCAGCGCCTGAGCTCGCTCGAAAAAGAGCTCGGCCAGCATGACGATGCCCTGCGCCATATCGACCAGGCCATCGAACTTGCAGAATCGACCGATTTTCTCTACAAGTACATCCTGCGCGGAGAGCTCTGGGCTGACCGCTGGAACCTCATGCACAAGATGAACATGACCAAGGAAGCCGAAGCCGAGGTCGATGAGCGCATTGAAGCCTACAAGGACATCCCTATCCACCACAACAGCTACCTTTATTACGGCTACCGCTTCAAGGCACAGCTCTCCGCCGAACGCGGCGTTACGCTTGTAGCCAAGGACTACATGCACATGGCCCTGCACGCCATGGAGATCCCGAAGGAATACGAGGCCGGCCTTGAGAAGGCCTTCGCCGCCACGCACGACAACGCGTCCTGGATCCTGACCGAAGTCGACAAAGCCACGCCGAACCCCGACAATCTCCACTGGGATATCTGAACAAAGCTATGCATCTGTTCGCTGATTTCAGGTATCTTATTGAAAAAATCGGCAATATAACGGCCATGGAGCCCGTCTGATTCCGCCAGATTGGGCCTCGTGGCCTTTTTTGTCAAGCCATGAGACTTTACGAATCGATACAAATGTACTATAATTGTAACATAATATCAAATTTTTAAGGCAATTTACGCCATGATGTCACATAGATTTTAAGGGGGAACTCCTATTGATCAGCAGTATGAGAACGTTTATGACCGCCACATTCCTGATGGGCTGCGTACTCGTTACCGGCACCGCAGCCGCCTCGCCTGTCAAGCCAGCAGCCGTCTCCGCAGCCAGCCTGCCGGATGCCGCCGCAGCAAGCACTGTACCGGCCGCTGCACCTGCCGATTCTCATCCTGCTTACCAGCGTTCCGCACGCCGCGCACAGATGACGCGCAAGATTGCGCCTCTCTCTCCGATCACGCCGACAATGCCGGTCACGCCCGCCACGCAGCTCCCCTCGATCCTCGCGCCGCATGACGGCGATGCCACGGCTGCGGCCTATGCCGTCCGCAATGATTTTGGCAAGAGCAACCTGCACAAATGGAGCAGCGTCTACGGCATGGATACATCATGGGACGAGAACGACGTGACCGATACCGCACATCTGCAGAGCTCGACCGTCGCCTTCCTCGACACTTTGAACGCCGAAGCCCGTGCGGCCGGCGTCTCCTTCGTCATCACGGGCGGTGCCGAGCGCGGCTACCATGCCCACGGCACGTATTCCCATGAGAACGGCTACAAGGTCGATATCTCCGATGACGGCGTCTACGCGGGCACGACAGCCTACCGCGTGCTGCTCGAGGCGCTCGCCCCCTACAAGCATCACCTTTCCCACGAATGGAACAACAACCACTTCGACATCACGATCTACCCCGCTGACTATACGGGGTCCTACTCCGGCGCCAACCACGGCACCGAGGATGATGACGAATAACATACAACATACGGTACAGCCATAAAAAACATGCGCCCGGTCAAAGCTCCCTGACCGGGCGCATGTTTTTTCATGAGCGCATATTCATTCTTTCTGCACGGGAATCGCGATCTCCGTCACGAATTCCTCGCGGCTGTTCGTCAAGCCGTAATCGATAAGCGTCACTTCCTGCGCGGAGCCTGTCACCTGCCAGCCCTGCGCTGCGAGGAACGCCATGAGGCGGCGGTACTCCTGCGGCGCCTCATGGTGACTGCCCCGGAAGCACACGACGGCGTAATCGGCAGCCGGCAGGACCTCCACCGCCCCGTGATAATCATCGGCTTCATCGAGCAACAGGAAAATACCGTCGTACTGCTCGTAACGGCCCCGCACCAAGGACTCCTGCGCAAGACTCAGGCCAATCTTGCCAAGAAAAACCAGCGGCTCCTGCTGCTCCCGCTCCAGTTGGCGAATCGGCAGCTCCATATCCTGCGAGGCGGGCTGACGCAGACTCTCGCGCAGCCAGGCCATGCGCAGCGGTCCGCGTCTGACCAGCCGGATCATATCGAGCGGCTCCCGCTTGGCTTCCCGCAGGCGTTCCAGCCGCCGGCTGATCTTCTGCCCGATGCGCTGCCACTCCCGAATCTTTTCCTCGACTGCCTGCTGCTGGCTCTGCAGCAGGGCCTCCATGCGGCTCACATCCTTGTGCCGGAGAAAATCGGCAATTTCAGTGAGCGGTGTATCGAGCGCACGCAGATAGCGAATCGTATTGAGCGTCTCAAGCTGACGCGGACCATAATACCGGTAACGGCTCAACGGGTCGGTGTACTCCGGCTGCAAAAAACCGAGCTCCTCATAGTGCCGCAGGCTGCTGACGCTGATATGGCACAGCCGCGCCACCTCGCCGATGCGCAGCAGATCGCCGCGCTCCGCCTGGCAGGCACTCTCCTTCTTCTCAACTGGCATGGAGTTCCTCCTTTCCGGCCTGATGCTCTTTCCGCCGCAAATAAGCAAAGGCCAGCAGACAGATAGCGACCGAGACGAGCGAGCCCGAAACCGTCGCGAGTCCCATGGGGAACAGTGTCGCCGGGAACCACACCGACGTCAGGTACACCAGCGGGATGCGCGTCGACACGATGGAAACGACATTGTGCAGGAAGGAAAGTTCCGAGCGGCCGCAGGCACAGAAGTAGCCGCTGAAACTGAAATGGACGCCGGCAAAGATCGTATCGAAGACGTAGCCGCGGAAATAATCGGCACCGGCCGCCACTACCGCTGCATCCGAAGTGAAGAGGGCCACGGCCTGCGGCGCGAGGATCTGCACGACGGCAGCCACGAAGACGCCGTATCCCACCGTGATGCGCATGGCGTAATGCAGTGTCTTTATGGCTTGCTCGCCCTTGCCGGCACCGATATTCTGTGCGCCGAGGGCCGATACCGTCGAGAGCATCGACGAGGGCACGAGGAAAATGAAGCTGATGATCTTCTCCACGATGCCCACGGCGGCTGCATCGGTGAGGCCACGGCCATTGGCGATGACCGTGATGACGAGGAAGGCAATCTGAATGAAGCCATCCTGCAGGGCAATCGGCACACCGATACGTAAAATGCCGCCCATGACCGCCCGGCAGGGCTGGAAGGCCTGACGAGTGACCCAGGCGCCGAGCTCATCCCGCTTCATGAAGAAGATGCCGAGCAGGACGCTGGCAGCCTGCGAAATCGTCGTGCCGAGTGCCGCACCGGCGGGCCCAAAATGGAAATACCCCATGAAGAGATAATCGAGCCCGATGTTGACGAGACAGGCCGCCAGGATGATATACATCGGCGTCCGCGCATCGCCGAGTCCGCGGAAAATCGCACTGATGATGTTGTACGCCGTGATGAACGGGATGCCGATGAAGCAGATCCAGAGATAGGCCTCCGTACCTGCGACGGCTTCCGCCGGCGTCGCCATCCAGCCCGTGATATCCGCGGTCAGATGGACAAGCATCAGGGAGAGCACGAATGAAACGACGAGGAACAGGACCGTCGTATTGCCGATATTCCGCGCCACGCGCTCCCGGTCCTCCGCCCCCACCGCCTGTGCGATGCAGACCGTCGTGCCCATCGCGAGGCCGACGATCATGACGGTGATCATATGCATGACCTGGCTGCCCACCGATACGGCCGTGATACTGGCAGCCCCCTCGAACTGACCGATGATGAAAAGATCCGCCATGCCATAAAGCGTCTGCAAAAAATACGAGAAAAAATATGGCAGTGAGAATAGTCCGATATTCTTCAAGACACTGCCTGTGGTAAAATTCCTGACCAAGATTCAACCTCCACCCCATTCCTCGACAGTTAGCGGGATACATGCCATTCCCGCGTTCTCCTCCATGATAAACGCTACAACCATAATAGAGTCAAGACAATTATCCCGTCAAGATGCAAAAAACTGCTTCACCCTGCCAGTTCCCTTGTCTGACAGATGTGAAGCAGTTTTGATGTGCCAAAGCCCGTTGATTTTAGGAATGCTCCTCGGGATTCTGCAGCGGATGATGGTTCATGAAGCGCTTGAACGCAATGCCCGGCTCGCTGAAGCCGCGGCCCATGACCTCGCTGGCCGGCACGATGAGCATGAAGGCATGCGGGTCAATGGCGTGCGCAATCAGCTTGATCTTGCTGACCTGCGTGAGCTTGACGACGACAAAGACGACATTGCGCTCCTTGCGCGTGAATGCACCCTGCCCGTGCAGGAACGTGACGCCGCGTCCGACCTCCATGATGCCGTCGGCAATCTGGTTGGAATGGTCCGAGATGATCAGCACGGCCTTGCGGCTGTTGAAGCCCGCGATGACCTTATCTGTGACCATGCCGTTCATATACATGCAAATGAGCGTGAACATCGCCGGCGCCACGCCGAACAGGAACGCCGCCACGCACATAATCATGCAGTTGAACGCGAAGATGACGCCGCCCATATTGAGCGAATAATACTTCTTGGCAATCGCACCAACGATATCGAAACCGCCCGTGCTGCCATTCATGCGGAAGACGATGCCGTAGCCGATGCCGTTGAATACACCGCCGAAGATGGCCGCCAGCATGACATCATTGACCGGCGCATACGCATTGAGAAAGCGCGTGAGGTCCAGGCACAGGGAGAAAATGCCCGTGCCGATGATGACATCGATCGTATAGCTGCGCCCCATCGTCTTCCAGGCCGTCGCCAGAAGCGGGATATTGTAGAGGAACGTCTGCAAGCCGATGGGCAGCTGCGTCAGATAGTAAACGATAATGGCAATGCCCGTAGCACCGCCCGTCAGGAGATGAGAAGGAACGAGAAAAAGATTGATGGAGCAGCTGGCGATCAGACAGCCCAGCGTGATGCCCAGATACCGCAGCGCGCGATGATGCATCATCTTCATCGTCACCACCATTACGATTCATCTCCCTTCAGCACGACGGCCTTATCTTTCGGCAGGCGCGACGTATCGATTTCCTTTTCGGCAATGCGCCAGTCGAGCGGGCCTTCCTCCGTCTCACCCGCAATCTCCCACTGCTCGGCTTCCTCATCCGTCAGCGGCAGCGACGTGATGCGCATCCCGGTCAGATAGCCCTGCTCGGCATCGACTGTCAGCACCAGCCGGTCGTGCGGATGGCCCTCGCGCGCGTAGACATAGCAGATTGCACCATCGATCATCTGGCGGTCTTTTTTGCCATACGTCTGCCGAATCCAGTACGAGGTCGCACCAAAGCGAATGCCGTCACGTGCCTCATAGCGGTCATCGCCGACAACAATGTCCACGACCTTGCCCGTCCTGCGGCTCACCGCCGCCTCATCGTGGTTCTTGAACGTATAAACCTTCACGGGCACGCCCTGACGCGTGATTTCTTTATCAAAGAGCGGCGTGCCGAATTTTTCGAGCAGCTGCGCTTCCGTATCCCCCAGGGACACCCCGCGGCAGGAAAAATCCGCCTCCTCGACCTTGCCGGCTGCCTCCGCCGGCAGTGCTGCCACCACCAGGATCAGCAGCAGAAACAGGGCGGTCACGCCCCGGATCAGCCGTAATCTCATCGTAATATCCTCCCGTTACAAATTATCAGTGGCTCAAAAAGCAAAATTGCCCTGATGGAAAATGGGCACCTGCTGCCCGCTGCGCGTCGTGCCGACGATCTCCAGATCCGCACTGCCGATCATGAAGTCCTCATGCACGAGGGAATCATTGACACCATGCTGCAGAAGCGTCACGCTGTCCATCTTCTCCCCGCCCTTGAGGCAGGTCGGATACGCCTTGCCGAGTGCCAGATGACAGGCGGCATTCTCATCGAACAGCGTGTTGTAGAAGAGCACGCCGCTCCTGGAGATGGGCGAATCAAACGGCACGAGCGCCACCTCGCCGAGATAGCGCGCCCCCTCGTCCGTATCGAGCAGTCCCTTGAGGATATCGGCCCCCTTCTCCGCGCCGAAGTCCACGACCTTGCCATCGCGGAAGACAAAGTGGAAGCCCTCGATGAGGTTGCCGTCGAAATTCAGCGGCTTCGTCGCATAGACCACGCCGTTGACGCCATCGCGCTTCGGCAGCGTGTAGACTTCCTCCGTCGGCATGTTGGCCGCAAACATCACGCCGAGTTCCGATTTCTCGGCACCGCCGGCCCAGATATGGCCCTCCGGCAGTTCAATCGTGAGGTCCGTGCCGAGAGCGTTCGTGTAATGCAGAAACTGGAAATCGTGGCGGTTGAGGAAATCCGCCGCCCGATGCAGGAAATCGATATGCTCGCGCCAGGCAGCTACTGTGTCGATGCCTTCGCCCACGCGGACCGTCTGGAAGATCTCCCGCCAGAGACGCGCGACGGCCTCTTCCTCGCCAAGCTGTGGGAATACCTTGCGCGCCCAGGACTTCGTCGGCACCGACACGACGCACCACGTATTCCGGTTGTTCATCAGGCGTGCGCGGTACTCAAGAAGCGCCGCCCCAGCCGCCTGATTCGCGAGCTTGAGCTTCTCGGCATCGATGTCCTGGAAAATCTCGGGATTGCGCGCCGCAATCGACACAAAGGCTGCACCCTGCTCGGCGTAATCCGTAAAGAACGCCCGGCGCCACTCGGGAAACTCCGTGAAAAGCTGCTTATCGCCCTCCGCATAGCGGATATGCGCGAGCTCTTCATCGCCCCAGCTCACCACGACATCATGCGCACCGGCCGCAAACGCTTCTTTTGCAATCGTGCGCGCAAACGCCGCACACTCGATTGGCGACTGGATCACGAGAATCTGGTCCTTCTGCAGATTGACACCCACGCGCACGACCAGCCGTGCATACGAGGTCAGTAATTCCTGGTTCATGATATATTCCTTTCCATTCTTTATCATTATCTCAGCCATCAAACTTCATCCGTATCAAAGAGCAGCGTGACCGGGCCATCGTTGACCGAAGCGACCTGCATCTCCGCCCCGAACTCCCCGTGCTCGACGTGGAAGCCTTTGGCGCGCAGATCCGCCATGAAGCGCTCATAAAGAGGCTCCGCAAGCTCCGGCTTCGCCGCATGCGAAAAGCCCGGGCGGCGCTTCTTGAGATCCGCATAGAGCGTGAACTGCGAAATGACGAGGAACGCCCCGCCCACCTGATCAATGCTCTTGTTCATCTTGCCCGCTTCATCCGAAAAGACCCGGACATGGGCGACCTTCTCCGCCAGATGGTCGCAGACCTCCTCCGTATCCTCAGGCCCCACGCCCAGGAGCACGAGGAATCCGTTCTCGATCCTGCCGCGAACCGTCCCCTCGATGGTCACGCTCGCGGACGTCACACGCGTCACGACCGCCTTCATTTGATTCCCTCCATATACGGTGCGACGAAATCGCGGATCGTCGCGAAATACTTTTTCTGATCCTGCTGGCTGGCCGCCGCATGCACGGCTCCCGACACCATCAGCAGCTGCTTCTGTGGAGCCGTCGAGGCATCGTAGAGCTGGCGGGCCATCTCAGGCGGCACGAGCGTATCCTTATCGCCATGGATAAAGAGCGTCGGGATCTTCGCGTGCTGCTCCGCCACGAGCGGCGAAGCCTCATGCAGGCTGAAATCCGTCTTGGCCTTGCAGCGCCAGTCGAGCAGATTCATCGCCGGGAAAGACGGCAGGCCAAAGGACGACTCGAGCTGATACGCGAGCAAATCGTACGCATCCGTATAGCCGCAGTCTTCCACGCAGGCCACGACATTTTGCGGCAGCTCCGGCGCAGCCGAGGCCATCATGACGGAAGCCGCCCCCATCGAGACACCGTGCAGAATGATCTTCGCATCGGGGTCCGTGCGGGCAATCTTCTTCGCCCAGTCGACAAGGTCGCGGCTCTCGCGATATCCCATCGTCAGATAACGTCCCTCGCTCGCGCCCGAAGCCCTGAGATCCGGCGTCAGCACCTGATACCCGCGCGCAAGATAATTCGCCGCGATATACCACGAATTCTGCTGCGTGCAGCCATATCCGTGCGCCACGATGACCCAACGGTGTCCGTCCTGCCCCGGCGAAAAACGCGTGGCCTTGAGCATGAGGCCGTCAAACGACGTCAGCTCCCACTCCTCGGACGGATAATCCGGCTTCGTGAACTGCCGAGCCTCCGGCGGCATCAAGAGTGCATACGCCTTCGGCGGCTCCTGCGGATTCTCCGCCGTCCCGCGTTCCAGGCCGAAATGCACAAAGTAATTGCCAACAAAATATCCTGCCCCAACAACCATCGCCGCCACCACGATGACCGCCGTCAAAAGACAGGATACAAGAATCTTCTTCATCGCTAGTATACCCTTTCCAGAAAAATTTTTCCACAAATTCACGCAAAAAATCATACAACGACCATTATAGCATCGAATTCTGTACTGTGCCGGAAAATCGAAAATTTTTCTTCAGGACCTCTTCTACCGCTGTGCGGTCCCCCTTCTCCGGGGATGCCCCCGGCATCCCGCGCTTTGCGCCCGTGCGCGGGGCTGCGACGCTTGTAAAGACGCATAATCAAGTGTTGTTCTTTTCCGTCAGTCCATGGACCTCTTCCACTGCTGCGCGGTCCCCCTTCTCCGGGGATGCCCCCGGCATCCCGCGCTTTGCGCCCGTGCGCGGGGCTGCGACGCTTGTAAAGACGCATAATCAAGTGTTGTTCTTTCCCGTCAGTCCATGGACCTCTTCCACCGCTGCGCGGTCCCCCTTCCCCGTGCGCGGGGAAGGCTAAAAAGACCCGCTGTGATTGACAGCGGGTCTTGTTCGTGACGATATGCGTTTAGAAGTCTGCTTTCCAGAGGCCGTGGAGGTTGCAGTAGGCGAAGGCCGCTACGGGCTTGTCGTCGCCGGCTACCTTGAAGACGGCTTCCGGCGTGTCACCGGGTTTGAGGTGCTTGATCTGAGCGCCCTGCTCCGTCTGGAGATGAATCCACTCGATGTAGTGTTCCGGCAGCATCGGATGCGCGACTTTACCGACCTGGACGGTGACTTCGCCGCCTTCGCGGTCAAACGTCACTTCCGGTACGTGTTTTTCCTGCGCGGCATCCTGCGTGTTCGGGATGAGCTCCGTCATCGGAGCCGAGCAACACGAGAGCGTACCGCCGCGGTCCTCGATGAGTCCGACGATATTACCACAAGTCTTGCATACAAAGAAACGTTTTGCCATAAAAAAGCCCTCCTTGCAAAAATACTTGTCACTATCACTATTGTACCGATTCCCATGCGGACTGGCAAGGTATTTTCAGATATTTCTTATCTTTCGTCAGCCCTGCTCCTTACGCAATCCAGGCGTTGAATTTCTCGACCATCTTGAACGGTTTGTACGACTCCTTGGCCTTGCGCAGGCCTTCGTGGCCCATGTCTTCCTCACGGTTGATGTAGGTCATGTCCTGCCAGGCATTGGCGACGAAGCCCTGGTTGATGGCAGGATACGCGCCGCGGATGTTCGGGTCGGCCTTCTCGACATGGATGACGGCCGTGTCCGCATTGAGCGGCTCGCCGAAGGTGAATGCGATGATGCGGTTGTCGAGCCGGATGGCACCGCCCTTGAGCTTGAAATACGCGTAGTCGTTGAGTATTTCAAGGATGGCCTTGCGCTCCCAGGCGATGAAGGGGTCGTCCGGTTCATCCTGCAGGCGCAGCTTGTACCAGTTGTTGAGCTCAATCTTGCAGGCCGTGATAATGTCGTCCGTGATGGGCAGGTATTCGGCTTCCGGATAGAGCTTGCGGAACGCATTGAGATGATTCTTTTTCGAATGGAGCTTGCGGCCCGAGAGCGTCGTGAGCTTTTCGGCCTCATAGACGTAATCCCAATTGTCGCGATCGTCTTCGATCGTGAATGCCGCGCCCTTGTAGCCTGCGAGGAATTCCGCAAACGGCTTTTCGAGGCCCGTGAAGTAGAAAGGCCAGCCCTGTTCCTTGAAATAAGCAAGGAAAGAATCGACAGCCTCCTGCCACCGGTCTTCGTCGCAGAACGGCTGGATGGCCATATGCTGTCCTTCCCATTCACAGATCATGTAGAGGATCCCATCTTCCTCGGCCCACTGGATGTGGTACGGTTCACGCCACATGTAGAAATTCGTGAACGTGAAATGGGAATTCTCATAATAACGGCTGGCAAAATAACGGTCCAGCACCGGTTTGTCTTCTTTTTGCAATAACTGGAATTCGATGATGCTCATCCCCCCGGTGAAAACTATACTTGTTATTCATTTATTATATCAACGATGTCAAATCCTGTATGTGACTGACTCACTTGCTGTCCTTGGCGGGATGTGCCGCGTTCTGCCGCGCGGCGTTCAGGATTCCAGTTTCTTCATCTGACGGGCTGCTTCCGCCTGGCGCACGACCTCCTCAAGACCGGCGCCGCCGGCTGCGGCCACGGCAGCGAGCACCGCCCCCTCGGCGAGCGGGCAGTCGACGAGGCGCACAGCGTCATCACGGCATTCCTCGACGGCAAGCTCTGCCGTCATGACGGCGGAGCCCATATCCATGAGGACGACGGCACCATCCATGCCGCAGACTTCCTCAATGGCCGTCTTGACCCGCGAGAAACTCGTGCCGAGCATGCCGTCTTCAAGGCCGCCTGCCGCTTCGATGGGCACGTCGCCGTGCGTCATCATCGCGGCCAGTTCCCTGACGCCTTCCGCGAGCTTCTGGCTGTGCGATACGATTACAATACCAACCACAAAAATTCCCCCCTTGCGATGAAATGCGGCCAGCAGAGCTGACCGCATGATTCATCTTTATGGCATGGACACGGCAAGCCGTGTGCGACTTATTTGTAGTAACGGACACCGGCCTCGAAGAGCTGCTGGTCCTTGGCGCCCGGAACGTTCTTTGCGATGTCGGCGCCGATGCGCTCCGAATGCCCCATCTTGCCGAGCACGCGGCCGTCGGGGCTCGTGATACCCTCGATGGCATCGATGGAGCCGTTCGGATTGAACGGGATGTCCATCGACGGATTGCCGGCGGCATCGACGTACTGCGTCGCGATCTGGCCGTTGCGGCGCAGCTGCTCAATCGTGGCCTCATCGGCTACGAAGCGACCTTCGCCATGGGAAACGGCAATCGAGTGGACATCGCCGACCGAGACGTTGTTGAACCACGGCGAGAGGTTCGAGGCGACGCGCGTCTCGACCATGCAGGAGACGTGACGGCCGAGCGTGTTGTGAGTGAGCGTCGGGGAATTCTGCGAGAGGTCGCGGATCTCGCCGTACGGCACGAGGCCGAGCTTGATGAGTGCCTGAAAGCCGTTGCAGATGCCAAGCATCAGGCCGTCGCGCTTCTCGAGCAGGTTCATGACTTCTTCCTTGATGCGCGGATTGCGGAACATAGCCGCGATGAATTTGCCGGAGCCGTCCGGTTCGTCACCGCCGCTGAAGCCGCCCGGCAGCATGATGATGTTGGCCTGCTCGATGCCCTTGACGATGGCTGCGACCGTTTCTTCAACGGCAGCCGGCGTCAGGTTGCGGACGATCAGCGTCTCAGCATCGGCGCCGGCGCGCTCCCAGGCGCGGGCCGAATCGTACTCGCAGTTCGTGCCCGGGAATACCGGGATGAAGACGCGCGGACGCGCGATGTGCGTGCCGCCCGTGAGGACATTGCCCTTCGTGTACGGCGTGAAGATGGCTTCCGATTTGGCCTTCTTGTGAACGTTCGTCGGGAAGATTTTCTCGAGCGGCGTCGTGTAGGCCGCGACGGCGGCGCTCAGCGCAACCGTCGTGCCGTTGCAGACAATTTCCTGCGCAGCCGTCGTCTGGCCGAGCACATAAGCGCCCGTGCCGGCAAGCGCAGCTTCCACGTCGACGCCAGTGGCCACTTCGAGCAGGATCGTGCCGTAATCGGCGCAGAAGAGTTCTTCCTTCGTCATGTCCTTCGCAAAGGTGAAGCCGATCTCATTGCCGAATGCCATCTTCGTGACGGCAGCGGCGACGCCGCCCACGCCGATGCTCTGTGCGGAGAGTACCTTGCCTGCAGCCGTGAGGTCATGGATCCTCGCAAAGTTCTCGCGGAGTTTCGCGAAGACCGGCAGATCCTGCTCATCCTTCGGCGCCGGCACAAGGTAGACGCGGCTGCCGGCCTGCTTGAACTCCGGCGAGAGCGCATGGTCGGCCTTCATGACGTCGACGGCAAAGGCGGCGAGCGTCGGCGGCACGTGGATGTGCTCAAAGGTGCCGGACATGGAGTCCTTGCCGCCGATGGCCGGGATGCCCATCTCGTGCTGAGCCCAGAGGGCGCCGATGAGTGCAGCAAACGGATTGCCCCACTTCGCAGGGTCCTTGCCGAGGCTCTCGAAGTATTCCTGGAAGGTCAGGCGAACCTTGGAGGCATCGCCGCCGAGTGCGACCATCTTGGCCGCAGCCTCGACCACGGAATACAGAGCACCGTGGAACGGGCTCCAGGTCGTGAAGGCCGGATTGAGGCCGAACGTCATGGCCGTGGCCGTGTTCGTCTCTGCGCCGAGCACCGGCAGTTTGGCAACCATGCCTTCAGACGGGGTCAGCTGCGTCTTGCCGCCGAACGGCATCAGCACGCTGTTGCCGCCGATGGTCGAGTCAAAGCGTTCGGCAAGGCCCTTCTGGCTGCAGACGTTGAGGTCCTGCAGGTTCTTGAGCCAGGCTGTTGCAAGGTCGTCGCAGGCAGCGACGGCTGCAGGCACCTCGAAAAGGTAGCGCTTGGCCGTATCCGGCTGGGCGATGACAGCCGTGACGTGCTGGCGCACGCCGTTCGTGTCGAGGAAGGCGCGGTTCATCTGCACGATTTCCTTGCCGCGCCACTTCATGATGAGGCGCGGTTTCTCGGTGACGATGGCGACCGGCGTCGCCTCGAGGTTCTCATCATCCGAGAACTTCTGGAAGGCTTCGACATCCTTCGGGTCAAGTACGACGGCCATGCGCTCCTGCGATTCGGAGATGGCCAGTTCCGTACCGTCGAGGCCCTTGTATTTCTTCTTGACGGTATCGAGGTCGATGACGAGGCCGTCGGCGAGCTCGCCGATGGCAACGGCAACGCCGCCGGCACCGAAGTCGTTGCAGCGCTTGATCATGCGCGAGACGCTCGGGTTGCGGAAAAGGCGCTGGATCTTGCGCTCCGTCGGCGGATTGCCCTTCTGGACCTCAGCGCCGCAGGTCGTCAGCGATTCTTCCGTATGCTCCTTCGAGGAACCCGTTGCACCGCCGCAGCCGTCACGGCCCGTGCGGCCGCCGACGAGCACGATGATGTCGCCGGCTGCCGGACGCTCGCGCACGACGTTCTCCTTCGGTGCCGCCGCGATGACGGCGCCAATTTCCATACGCTTGGCCATGTAGCCTTCGTGGTAGACTTCGCGGACCTGGCCCGTCGCGAGGCCGATCTGATTGCCGTAGGAGCTGTAGCCGGCTGCGGCGCCGAGCGTGATTTTCTTCTGCGGCAGCTTGCCCGGCAGCGTCTCACTGAACGGGCGGCGCGGATCGGCAGCGCCCGTCACGCGCATGGCCTGATAGACGTAGGAACGGCCGGAGAGCGGATCGCGGATGGCACCGCCGAGGCAGGTGGCCGCGCCGCCGAACGGCTCGATTTCCGTCGGATGGTTGTGCGTCTCGTTCTTGAACATGACGAGCCAGTCTTCCTGCCTGCCGCCGATATCGGCCTTGATCTCAATGCTGCAGGCATTGATTTCCTCGGATTTATCGAGGTCTTCGAGCAGGCCCTGCTTGCGCAGTGCCTTCATGCCGATGATAGCGATGTCCATGAGCGTGACCGCGCGATCCGTATCCTCACCGTAGAGGTCTTTGCGGTCTTTCATATACTGGTCATACGCCTTCTTCATGGCCGGCGTGAAGTAGCCGTCCTCGATCTTCACGTCGTCGATGGCCGTCGTGAATGTCGTGTGGCGGCAGTGATCCGACCAGTACGTGTCGATGACGCGCAGCTCCGTGATCGTCGGGGCGCGGTGCTCCGTGCCGCGGAAATACGTCTGGCAGAACTTAAGGTCCTCAAAGCTCATGGCAAAGCCGCGCGCATCCATGAAAGCGTGCAAACCGGTTTCATCGAGGTCGTTGAACTCACTCAGGACTTCGACGTCGGCCGGCTCCGTCGTCACCATGTCGAGGGATTCCGGCTTCTCGAGCGAGGCCTCGCGGCTCTCGACGGCGTTGATGCAGTAATCCTTGATCTTGGCAAAGTCGGCATCACTGACCTCGCCCGTCAGCACGATGACGCGGGCCGTCGCGATTTCCGGGCGTTCCTTCTGCGTGACGAGCTGGACGCACTGGGCGGCCGAGTCGGCTGTCTGGTCATACTGGCCTGGCAGGTACTCGACGGCAAATACGCGGGAATGCGGGAAATCCGGCAGCGTCTCCTCGTAGACCTGGTCTACCGGAGCTTCGGCGAAGACGACGAACTTGACCTGCTCATACTCTTCCTCGCTGAGACCTTCCATATCGTAGCGCTTGATGATCCGCACCGACTGCAGGCCTTCGAGATGGAAGGTCTCCTTGAGGTCGTCGCAGAGCTGCTGAGCTGCGATATCGAATCCCTGTCTTTTTTCTACGAAAATTCTTCTTACCGTCATGAGTGTTTCTTTCCTCCAAATACAACGAGATGAACCAATTCCCTCACAAGCGATCGACTGCAATCTTGCCCGCAGGAGCTGCCACGGGTGCAGACGTGAAAATTTGCTTCTATATTCGTATTGTACCGAAAAGATTTGGCAGATGCAAGAAGCCATCACAATCTTTTCGCAAAGAGACGCTTGTCCAGCAGTTATTCATCATTTGTTTCCTTCTGGTGGATAGTATCAGCATTTGCTTTATTATTGCTTGCACTTATGATATAATTGTTCTAATTTCTATGAATTGTTTTACATGTGATTTGACCAAAAGGAGGGCCTGGAACATGAAAGAACTGCTAGAGCTCCTGGAACATGACGCGCGCCGCCCCGTCAGTGAGCTGGCATCCATGCTGCACCGCAGTGAATACGAGGTCGAGCAGGACATCAAGAAGCTCGAGAAGGACAAGATTATCCTGTCCTACAACACGTTGATCAACTGGGAAAAATTCGGCACGGATACGGTCACGGCCATCATCGAGATCAACCTGACCCCGCAGCGCGAGGTCGGCTTCGACGCGATTGCCGAGCGCATCTACCGTTTCGACGAGGTCCGCACGGTCTACCTCATGAGCGGCAGCTTCGACCTGCTCGTCATCATCGAGGGCAAATCGCTGAAGGACGTGGCCAATTTCGTCGCGACACGCCTCGCCACGATTGAGGGTGTGACGCAGACGCGCAGCCATTTCATGCTCAAGCCGTACAAGAAGGACGGCGTCATCATCAACGATGAGGAACGCGACCGCAGACTGGTGGTGACGCCATGATTGAGACCCGCTCTGACTGGCATGACCGCCTTTCCCCCGCCGTCAATGCCATTGCACCGTCTGGTATCCGCAAATTCTTTGATATCGCCGCCCAGATGGAAGATGTCATCTCCCTTGGCGTCGGCGAGCCGGATTTTGTGACACCATGGTCCATCCGCGAGAGCTGCGTCTATGGCCTCGAACAGGGATACACCTCGTACACGGCCAACCGTGGCCTGCCCGAGCTGCGCGAAGAGATTGCCAAGCACTACAAAGAAGAGTACGACTGCTCGTATGAGGCCAGGACCGATATCCTCGTGACCGTCGGCGTCAGCGAGGCACTCGATCTCGCGATGCGCGCCATCCTCGCCCCCGGCGACGAAGTCCTGATCCCGGAGCCCTGCTACGTCTCGTACCAGGCCTGCACGACGCTTGCCGGCGGTGTTCCCGTGGCCGTGCCCGCCAAGATTGAAAACGAATTCCGCATCACGCCGCAGGAGCTCGAGGAGCACGTCACCGACAGGACGAAGGTACTGCTCATCGGCTACCCGAACAACCCGACGGGCGCCATCATGCGCCGTGAGGACCTCATGGCCATCGCAGCCTTCGCGAAGAAGCATGACCTCATCGTCATTTCTGACGAGATTTACGGCGATCTCACGTATGGCGGCGAGGAACACGTCTGCTTCTCCTCGCTGCCCGACATGCAGGAGCGCACGATCCTCCTGAATGGCTTCTCGAAGGCATACGCGATGACGGGGTGGCGCATCGGTTACGCGATGAGCAATCCGACAATCATCAGCGCGATGACGAAGATCCATCAGTACACGATGCTCTGCGCGCCGATCACGGCTCAAATTGCCGCCATTGAGGCCCTGCGTCACGGCAAGAAGTACATGCAGAAGATGGTCGCGGAATACGACCGCCGCCGTCACCTCATCTACGACGGCTTCACGAAGATGGGCCTCTCCTGCTTCGAGCCGAAAGGTGCCTTCTACATCTTCCCGAACATCACGAGCACAGGCTACACCTCCGAGGAATTTGCCGAGGAACTCCTGAAGAGCGAACACGTCGCCCTGATCCCGGGTTCCGCGTTCGGCGCCTGCGGCGAAGGTCATGTGCGCTGTTCCTATGCGACGTCCATCGACAAGATTTCCGAAGCCCTCGCGCGCATCGAGAACTTCCTCAAGAACCATCCCAAGCGATAAAAACAGCAGCATGTCAACAGGCCCCGACCTGCGTTTACGCGTATGACGGGGTCTGTTTTTGTATGCCTGCCGTTTTCTTCTTCGCATTTCCGGATTTTCCTGTCAGTCCACTTGTCAAACGACCGCACTGTGATATAATGGAACAATCTCGTAAGTTGATCGCTTTGTTACAGGAGGTTTGTCATGGATTGGTCCAGGGGCTATGCGCTCATCGTCGCCGCCGCATTTCTTTCGGAATACATCCGCGTCCGCGTGGATTATCACATCCTGGAGCTCACACTCATATGCATCGCGGTACCGGTCCTCTTCTTCGCCGTCTGTGTCGTCTGTTATCTCGTGCTCGCGTCACTCACCGACCGCGTCTGCAATTTCATCGAGGGCAACGGATTCCGCACCGATCCCTGACTGTCTCTCAAGAGGCTGCCGGCGGCCGCATCGTTGACAAAGCATACCGTTCATGGTATACTATTTCCTGTTCCGGACATATGCGCTCGTAGTCCAGTGGATAGGACGTTGGCCTCCGGAGCCGAAAGCGGCAGTTCGACTCTGCCCGAGCGCACCACTATATGGCAATAACAGGTTTCAGCAAAGGCTGCGTGACCTGCAGCAGGATTCCCGACACGATGTGCCGGGAATTTTTTTACGCACAGAAAAGAACAGGGGACGTTCCCGGCACATATATGCGTGCCGGAGCGTCCCCTGTTCATCCATATTGCCTTATACGTTTGTCCGCCCGTTATTTGGCAACCTGAGCGGCATCAGACGTTTTCGTCCCTTCTGGCTGCCACTTGCGCATGGCCTCGTTGCGGACCTTGCTCTTCTCCTCCGGCGTCAGCTTCCAGTAATCTCCGAATTTGCCATCCTGCTTGAGTGCCGGCTCCCAATCGCCGTACGTCGGGTTCGGCAGGGCGATGAAGCGATGCCCAAACTCTGCCTTGTGCTGGTCAACGAGAGCATTGCGCTCCTTCTGTCCCTTGTGGTACGTGCCGATTGGCAGGTCGCCTGCATTGTCACCGAGGTAGACGACGACGTCGTATTTCTGGCTGACCGCATCGTAGCGCGGCTGCTTGTTGCTCGTATCCGTCTTGAAGAGCATGTGCTCGCGGTCGATCTGCGGAAAGCCGACGGCCTTCATGTTCTTGGCCGAGCCATCGTACTGCGTCTTCATGCTACGGTTCGTGACATAGAAGATGTCGACGCCGAGCTTGTCAACCGACTGCAGGAACTCTGCGGCACCCGGCATGGCCGTGGCTTTGGCGGCAGCGCACCAGGCATCCCAGTTCTTGTTGCTGTAGGCGTTGTCCGTGCCGATGAGGCCGGCCTCAAAGGCGCTGTTGTCAAGAACCGTCTCGTCGGCATCGAGCACGATGGCCAGTGGCTTGTCGCCAGCCTTGTGATGAGCCACGGCGCGCACGACCTGATCAAGGGCGGCATTGTATGCCTGATAGCAGAGCTCGCGGTATTCGGCCGAGTTCTGCATCCAGGCAGCGGCCATCGTCAGTTCGGCGTTGAGGTCCTGCTGCGTGTAAGCCTGTGCTTCTGCGGCAAACGTCGTCTGCGGTGCACCCGTGATCAGCGAAATCCCCAAAGCGGCAGCAACCAGCAGGCTCTTCTTCTTGCTCATGAACGTCATCGTCATTCCTCCATTTTCCCTCTCGGAGCGATGCTCCAAGAATCTCTCTCGTTTTCAATAAACAATATTATTATAAGTCTTAAAATATAAAGATAAAAGGACATTTGACCAAAAATTTCGGACTTATGTCCATTTTTTGTACCGGTTTCGGGTAGGAATCACCGCTGGAAGGAACGAAATAAGAAACATCAAGATTTGGCAGGAGGTTTTTTTATGGCAAATGAACAGAAGGCCTGGTGGAAAGAGGCCGTCATCTATCAGATCTATCCGCGCAGTTTCCAGGATTCCAACGGCGATGGCATCGGCGATTTGCCGGGCATCACGCAACGCATCCCCTATCTCCGGAAACTCGGGGTCGACGTCATCTGGCTCTCCCCGATTTATCGGTCCCCGAATGACGACAACGGCTATGACATCTCCGATTACCGGGCCATCATGGACGATTTCGGCACGATGGCGGATTTCGACACCTTGCTCAAGACGGCACACGAGGCCGGCATCAAGATCGTCATGGATCTCGTCGTCAACCATACGTCCGATGAACATGCCTGGTTCGTCGAGAGCCGCAAGTCCCGCGAGAATCCGTACCGGGATTTCTACATCTGGAAAGATGGCAGGAACGGCGGCGCACCGAACAACTGGGAGTCATACTTCAGCGGCCCGGCCTGGCAGTACGATGAGGCCACGGATCAGTATTACCTGCACTGCTTCTCGAAGAAACAGCCCGACCTCAACTGGGAGAACCCCAAGGTCCGCGATGCCGTCTTCGACATGATGACCTGGTGGTGCGAGAAGGGCATCGACGGCTTCCGCATGGATGTCATCTCGATGATCTCGAAGGACCAGTCCTTCCCGGACGGCCCCGTCAAGGCGGACGGCTACGGCGACCTTTCGCCGCACGTCTGCAATGGGCCGCGCGTCCATGAATACCTGCAGGAAATGAATCGCCGCGTACTTTCCCATTACGATCTGCTGACCGTCGGCGAAGCTGCCGGCGTCACGATTGATGAAGCCAAGAAGTACGCGCGCAGCGATGGTAAAGAGCTCGGCATGGTCTTCCAGTTCGAGCATGTCGGCCCGGAGAACGGCAAGGGCAGCATTATCGACAAGTGGACGACGGGCAAGCCGCAGATGCCGAAGGTCCGCGCCATCCTCAACAAATGGCAGCGGGAGCTTGATGGCAAAGCCTGGAACTCACTCTATCTCGACAATCACGATCAGCCGCGCTGCGTCTCGACGTTCGGCAACGACAGCCCCGAGTGGCGCGTGCTCTCCGCCAAGATGCTCGCGACCTGCCTGCACATGCAGAAGGGCACGCCGTACATCTATCAGGGCGAGGAACTCGGCATGACGAACACGAAATTCCACTCGCTCGCAGACTGCCAGGATCTCGAGGAAATCAACGCCTGGCACCAGTATGTCGACGAACAGAAGAAGGTATCGGCCGAGACGATGCTCCAGTGCTTCGACACCATGGCCCGCGACAACGCGCGCACGCCGATGCAGTGGGATGCAAGTGCCAACGCCGGCTTCACGACGGGCAAGCCCTGGCTCGCCGTCAACCCCAACTACACGGAAATCAACGCCGAAGCCGCGCTCAAGGACCCGGATTCCACCTTCTACTACTACCAGAAGCTCATCCGGCTGCGCCATGCACATCCCATCATCGTCTATGGCACCTTCGAGCCGCTGCTCGAGGACAGTGAGACGATTTACGCCTTCGCGCGCGAGCTCGACGGCAAGCGCCTGACAGTCGCCTGCAACTGGACGGAGCACGAGGTTCCCTGCAGCCTCTTTGACGAAAATCCGGGCGAGGAACTCATCTCGAATTACCCGAGCCATAAAGCTGGCATTCTGCAGCCTTACGAAGCGCGTGTCGTGCTCACCGATAAATAATGCGCCTCATCCTGCAAAGGATGTAAAAATCCCGCTTCCCAGGACATGTTCCCAGGAGCGGGATTTTTTATCATTCGTCGTTATTGTTCGCTGGCTGTGGATCATCCTGCTGCGCACGCAGCTCCTCGATGGAGAGATTCTGCAGATACGAACGATGCTCATCGTCATGGAAATAGACGAAACCCACATGGCGCACATACGGCTCGATGGTCGCAAGCTTCAGGAGAGGCGTCACAACGAGCAGCTGGAGGTCCAGCTTGCGGAAGAGCTCGAGTCCAAAGGCCGCCGCCTCATCCGAACTCTTGAGGAAGGCCTCATCGATGGCGACGAAACGGAAGGACTGCTCGCCCGCATGCTTGCCCTCGATGCCGAAGTTGTAGACGATGCTGGCCGCGAGGATCGTGTAGGCGAGCTTTTCCTTCTGCCCGCCGGACTTGCCGCCCGAATCCGTGTAATGCTCGTATTCACTGTCATCCTCACGCCAGTGCTCGGCCGCTGCAAAGGCAAACCAGTTGCGCACGTCGGTGACGTGACGGCGCCAGGCAAGATCTTCGCCCGTGTGGCCGGGACACCCCTCGAGGCGCTGTACCATGGCCGACACCTTCTGGAACTGCTGCTCGCCATAGGCAGCAGCCTCGTCCGGCTGCTCTGACTCTGCGTCCGTGCAGGCCGCCAGGTCCATGCGGAAGGAACGCACGCGCTCGTCAGCCGCCTGCACGCATTCCATCTGGATGTAGCGTCCGGGATTGTAGTCGATGTCGTAAAGCGAGGTGTTGATGCGCGCAATGCGCTCCTCGATATCGCGGGCCGCTGCCTCAAGATGCGCCCGGAAGAGCGTCATCTGCTTGATGGTGTTTTCCCGCAGCAGGGCGCGGAAACGGCTCTCGAAGCGCGGCAGATCATCTGCCTGCAATCGCTCGAGGATGGCTTCGTAATCGCGCAGGGCTTCCGGCGTGACGGCAAGGTCACGCCCTGCCTGCGGATAGCGTTCCCGGAACAGCGCCATCTGGCTGACCATGCGTCTGCTGCGCGCGGCAAGCTCCTCATCCGCGCGTTCCAGATGCTTCTTCAGCCAGGCTTCATACGCCGTACGCAGATCCCTGCCAGACTGTGCACCGCCGCTTTTGTCCGGCCGGTCGCGCTCAAGGAGCGGTGAGATTGCCTGCCACTTCGCGCTGGGGACGGCATCTCGACTGGCCTTTGCCGCCTGCATGCGCCCGGAAAGGTCCTGCAGGCTCTGCGCACCGCGCGTCAGGGCATCGCGCAGAAGATACATCTTCTTCTGCTGAGCCGCGCGGCGTTCCTGCAAGTCCTGCACGCGCTGCTGCTGCAGGCGGTAATCCTCATTGCCCTGTTCGAGCTGCCGGCGTTCCTCGCGCAGGGCGGCGAGGGATTTTCGCAGCGGTTCCGTATCAATTGCGCCAAAGGCCGTCACGGCCGTGAGCCGGTCAAACTGGCGCAGTTTTCCTTGGATGTCCCTTTCTTCCCGCTTGAGTTTCTGAGCCGCCTGATGGAAGTAGCGTTCCTCCTCCTGCAGGTCGAGCTGCTCCGCTTCGAGTGCCTGGACCTTGCGCTGATTCGAGAAGCCCAGGATGTAGCGGCTGCGGTCGCCGATATCGCGGCGGTCGTCCTTCTCGTGACGGCGGCCGCCCGTCTTGATCTGGCCTGCTTTTGTCAACGCGAAGCGCGCATGGCGGAACTCCTTCATTTCCTCGACACATGTATGGGCAAAGCGGCGCGCAAGCTCCGCCTGCAGCCAATTCGCATACGGGGAATCTTCGCGAAGGTTCAGCTTGCTGCAGGCTGCATCTTGAGGAACCTCCGGCAAGTTTTCCTGCACGAGCTCATCGACGCAGTAGTAGACGAGCTTCAGGTGCAGCGGATGGCGCTCGAGCCAGTTGGCCACTTCGCCGTAATGCGTCTGCGGCACGATGAGCGAGAGGCCGAAGCTGTGCAGCAGGCGCTCGAGCGCCCCTTCCCATTCCTGTTCATCCTCGCGGACCTCCAGGAGCTCGCCGACAAACGGCATCTCACTCGGCGCGAGGTTCAGGCTTTCCGCCAGCTGCTCGCGCAGCCTGACGTACTCGTGCGGGATGTTCGACTGACGGCCGCGCAGAGAGGTCAGCTCCGTCGCGAGCGTTTCCGCACGCTTCTTCATCTCCGCCTCGTTGCTGCGGGCCGCGGCGCGCTCGTCGCCGATCTCGTCGAGGCGCTGCTCGGCAGCCTGACGCAAGGCAGTGATTTTCTCCCGGTTTTCCGCGAATTCCTCCAGGCTCTGCGGGAGACGGCAGCCGGTCACGCCAGCAGACGAAAGGGCCTCGCCATACTTGGCGGCAGCCTCCTCGCGCGCGGCGAGGGCTGCTTCCGCCAGCCTGATCCTGCCGACGAGTTCGCTGAGGCGCTGCCCGCCATGCTGGACAAGGGCCTGGCTTGCCGTCAGGAATTCCTGTTCAAGCGCCTCCTGACGCCGCTGCTCGTCCTCAAATTCCCGCTGGCGCGCGGCCTGTTCCTGCTGCAGGCTTTCCGCCTTCTTCGAGAGAGCCTCGCAGGCCATGCCCGCGAGCCAGGCCGGCAGCACCTCGCGCATGTCGATGAGTTCCTGACGGCGGCGCTGGAGGCGGCGGTAGACCATGCCGTCCTCAACAAGGGGCTTCAAGAGCTCCTGCTGGCTCCGCGCCTGCAGGACAGACTGATGCGCCGCCTCCAGGTCGTGGTAATGGTGCAGCAGGTTCTCGACATAAGCATCCGTATCCGGCACATCGAGCATGCTCTGGCGCACGAAGTCCGTCAGCGAATCGACCTTCTTCATCGAGACGGTCTGCTGGAAGAGCTCCATGGCCTGTTCCTGATGGAGGCCGAACGCGCGCCGAAAGACGCGCGCATAGGCCGGATAGTCATCGAAGACCTCGAGGCCTTCCTGCGAGGAAAGCTCCTTCTTGAAGCGGCGCATATCCGGGCCAATCTTGCTGAACGCATCGCAGATATGGAGCTCCTTATTGGCTGCCACGTAGAAACGGCTCGGATAGCGGATGCTCTCATCGCGGAACCAGAAGACCTGCGCGAGTGTCATCGTCTTGCCGAAATTCTCATCGGCAAAAATCCCGAGGATGACGCTGTACTGGCTGCGGTCGCGCAGGGCCAGCGGGCGTCCGCCGCCGTCCTCGGTCCGGCGCTGCGCATAATAGCCGAGCACGTAGCTCGCGAGGTCGCGTTCGCGCGCATCGGCGTCGGCCGCCTTGTTGTACGTGACTTTGCGCGGCGGCACGAGCAGCGTCAGTATGGCATCGACGAGCGTCGACTTGCCGGAGCCGACATCGCCCGTGAGCAGTGCGGCCTCGCCGCCGAGTTCAAACGACCAGACGCGCTGGTCGAACGTTCCCCAGTTATAGACCTCGAGCCGCTGCAGGCGGTAGCCGAGCTTCGGAAGCTCGCCCGTCGTATCAAATAAATTCATTTTCCGGCCTCCTCTCCACCGTCCTGCTGACCGTATGCCTCGTATTCCTTGAGGCGCGCCTCAAAATCACGCAGCCATTCCGCCGTCACGAAGCTGCGCAGGAGCGGGCGCACGGCATAGGCCGCCTCCGCCCCAACCGGCTCGAGAAAGCCCATCTGCACGGCCTGCTGGATGTCGCGGTCGACGCGCATGAGGAACTGTGTCTCATTCGTCACGGGCGGGAAATATGGGCGCAGCGAGAGTTCCAGATCGTCGCGCGTCACGATGAGGCGCGCATCGCCGCGGGCTGCATCGAATTCTCCGAGTTTCTTCCGCAGCGTCACGAGCATCATGCTGAGGCTGAAGCCCAGCGGATGACGCGGCATGATGCGCGGCAGCCCCGAGGATTCGTCCTGGCGCAGATAGGCGTATTCATCGGCTTCATCGACGTAGAGCTGCAGGCCGATGACGCGGAAGTAATCCATGAGCCGCACGCGTTCTTTCCAGACCGTCTGCCAGAGCGCCTCATCCTTGTCGCGAAAGACGACGCCGCGCAGGAGCGCAATGGCCGCGCGCGCGAACGGAGCGGCATCGTCTGCCTGTTCTTTGTCGGAAGAAAACGCGGCTTCTCCCGACGAAGTCACGCCAGCTTCCGGTTCCGTATCTTCCCAGACCGTCCTGTCATCCCGATTTTCGATTCCCATTAAGCGTGTTCTCCTTTCCTTGCGGCATGATGATGGCGGCCATCCGGTCGTTTCCGGTGAAAGACAATCGTCTCGCAGCGCGCAGCCACCTCCTGGCCGTCCCTGCAGTAGAGGATGTCCTGCCACTCGTCCTCCCGCACCTCGCTGCCTTCGCGGCGGCTCGCGATGACGAGATAGGCGAGCAGTTCGCCCAGTCCCTGCTCGAGCGGATGGGAGCGGATCACCTCGCCGAGCGTCACCGTTTCCTGCTGCTCCAGCATGCCGTCAATCTGCGCCTGCAGGCGCCGGCGGTCAATCGGGCGTTCCCGCAGCAGTGCCGTCACGGGGCCATCGGCCACCCCCTCGATGAGATCCTGATCGCGCAGCCGCGTGCGCTTCGGCAGGACGAACATGCGCCGGTCCATCGGCAGGGAGATGGAAGGCGCCATGCCGTCGATGGCCGTGAACGGGCCGTTCGGCACCTCCGGAAGCTTTGCCGCCCGCTGCTCGATGCGGCCGATGAGCTCATAGATATACCGCTCCTCCTGCAGAGTGTGTTCATCGACGAAGCGGCGAATCTGCTTGTCAAGCGCCCCCACCGTCTGCTCCACGGCAGCCGCCGCGCGCAGCCAGTCCTGCATCATCTCGCCGAGCGGATGTTCCTTGAGCATCGGGCGGAGCTCCGGCACCTCCTCGAGATGGGCAAGAGTTGCGCGGAAATCCTCCTGCTTGAATCCCGTCATGAGGAAGCGCCAGAACGCCTCAAAACTCTGCCCCTGCTCTGACTGACGGATGACATCGCGCTGCACAAAGATCTCCTCGAGCAGATCGCCCTTGCCCTGTTTCCAGGTCATGACGTCCGTCATGAGCCGGTGCTCGAGCAGGCGGAAATTCTCCTCGACCTCGCGAAAATCGGCGAGCAGGCCCTCAGATGTCTGCACGGCCTGCAGGAAGCGCTCCTTGACCTGGACAGCGCTGAGCGCAGGCTCCACTCTGCCGCTCGCCTCAATCGCCGCCATCTCCCGCTCGATGGCATCCTTCTGCCGGCGCAGCCAGTCCATGCGGTGCTGCGGATCCCGGTCCGTCTCGCGCTCCACCTCATGCAGCAGCGAGAAGACCGTGCGCAGGCGCGATTCCGTGCCGATGAACGGGCGATGATGAAGTCCTGCGAGCCATTCCACGGCTTTCTGGGCATCAGATGTCAGATCGTAGAGCACTTCGTTATCGGGGCCATAGAAGCGCCGCAGCCAGCGGTGCTGCTCGTCCGACCAGCTCAGAAGCAGGCTGCCGGCCTGCCGCGCAAGTTCCGCCGTATTTCCCGCGGCTCCCGTCTCATAAAGGAAGCTGGTCAGCGCATCGAGCAGCTTCTCCTCGGGCAAAGCCCGCGTTCTCTTTTGCAGAAAGACCTCATAAAAGAAGGCCGCGGCCAGCGGCCCGTGTTCTGCCGCCAGCAGCCGCCAGGCAGGGCTTTTGGCCCGCAATTCCTTCAAGGCCGCAAAGCCCATATCCGCCCGCTCTTCGTTCAACACGTTTCCCTCCCGAACCTGCCTCTCGGCAGGATTATTGCTCAAAATCACATATCTTCTATTATACACAAAAAAGTCTAAACGGTATAATAAAAGAAAACGATGCTGGGGAGGAATCATCATGCGCATTGCCATCATTACGGGTGCTTCGAGCGGCCTCGGGGCGGAATACGCCCGGCTGCTCGCCGAGGAGACCGGGCTCGAGGAAATCTGGCTCATCGCCAGGAGAAAGGAACGGCTCGAAATGCTTGCCCGCTCGCTGCCTCTGCCCTGCCGCCTGCTGCCGCTCGACCTCACGCGGGAAGAATCCCTGCGGCAGGTACGCGACCGCCTGCAGCATACAGAGGACCTCACCGTGAACTGGCTCATAAACGCCGCGGGATTCGGCCGCATCGGCAGCTGCGGAACGATCGGCGTGATGACCGAAAGCCGCATGATTGAGCTCAACTGCCGTGCGGCTGTGGCCATGACAGAACTATGCCTGCCGCACATGAGAGAAGGCTCTCATATCATCGAGGTCTGTTCCTGCGCCGCCTTCCAGCCCATCCCTTACCTGACGACCTACGCCGCCACCAAGGCCTTCCTGCTGCGCTACAGCCGCGGCCTCTGTGCGGAGCTCGCGCCACGCGGCATCTCTGTCACGGCCGTCTGCCCGTACTGGATCCGCGATACCGAATTCATCGCCGGGGCCAAGGAAACCGACCACGAGGGCCTCTTTCACGGCTTCCCGCTCGCCACGGACAAACATACTGTCGCACGCCGTTCGCTGCGTGCAGCACAGAACGGCCACGCCATCTGCACGCCCGACCTCGTCTCAACACTCGACCGCTTCTTCAGTGCCTTCGTTCCCAATGCCCTCATACTCCGTCTTATCAACCTTTACCGGCATTTATAAAGCCCAAGGACTTCCTCCGGCCCTTCGGGGCACCAAGACATGAGCCTGAGCGGAGGGATGTATTCCGCCTGGAAGCGTCCAGCGTCTGCCCGCAGGGCTGGGGCCCAACATGAAGGAACGTCATGCCGGATGTTAGAACGCCGCGGCAGGCGGCGAAACTCCTTTGCTGCTCACCGTAAGTTGGGTCACATTCAGCTGCGCGCCGAAGCCGGAATACATCCCGCAGCGCCTTGGACACGAGAGAATCCTTGTCCATGGACCTCTTCCGGCCCTTCGGGCCACCTTCTCCGGGGATGCCCCCGGCATCCCGCGCTTCGCGCCCATGCGCGGGGAAGGCAGCAGTTTGCAAACAAAAAGCTGACGTACGGATTTCGTCCATACGTCAGCTTTTACCGTCTTTTGTTTATTTACCAGCCTTCATGCGGTTGATGGCACTGATGAGCGCCTGGATGGAAGCCGTGATGATATCCGTATCCATGCCGGCACCCCAAGTGATGTGTCCATCATCGTTCGTGATGCCGATATAGGCCATCGCGCGGCTGTTCTGGCCGATTTCCAGCGCGTGCTCGCTGTACGTCAGATCCTTGTAACTCACGCCGAGATTCTGCTGCAATGCATTGGAAACAGCATCGAGGCGGCCGTTGCCCTTGGCAATGAACGTCTCCGACTTGCCGTTGACGAAAATGTCGACTGTGCCCTTGCGCGTGCCGTCCGGCTCCTTCTTGAGCAGGAAATCGTCGAGCTTGTACGGCGAATCGACATTGACATACTCATCCTGAAAGATCTGATAGATCTCATCCGGCATGAGCTCCTTGTGCTTGTGATCGGAAACACCCTTGACGCAGTAACCGAAATCCTCGCGCATCTTCTTCGGCATATCGATGCCGTACTTCTGCTCCATGATGAAGCCGACACCGCCTTTGCCGGACTGGCTGTTGATGCGGATGACGTCGCCGTCG
Source organism: Mitsuokella sp. AF21-1AC (assembly GCF_003458855.1). Lineage (NCBI taxonomy): Bacteria > Bacillati > Bacillota > Negativicutes > Selenomonadales > Selenomonadaceae > Mitsuokella > Mitsuokella sp. AF21-1AC. Next base: position 33,588 of record NZ_QRVW01000010.1, on the reverse strand, counting down.
TACTCGCGGCCGACATCCTTCGGATCGATGTAGAGGTACGGCAGCGTCCATTTGTCCGGGTTCTTCTCTTCCTTCCAGTGCATGCCCTTCGCGATGGCATCCTGATGCGAACCCGAGAAAGCGGCGAACACGAGGTCACCGGCATACGGCTGGCGCGGCGAAACATGCATGCGCGTCACGCGCTCATACATCTCGACGAGCTCCGGCATATTCGAGAAATCGAGCTCCGGATCAACGCCGAGGGCGAACATGTTCATCGCCACCGTGATGATATCAACATTGCCCGTGCGCTCGCCATTGCCGAACAGCGTGCCTTCGACGCGGTCTGCACCGGCCAGGACACCCATCTCCGTATCGGCCACGCCGCAGCCGCGGTCATTGTGCGGATGCAGCGAGAGGACGACATTGTCGCGGTACTTGAGGTGTTTGTTCATGTAAGCGACCTGCATGGCAAAGACATGCGGCATGCTCATCTCGACCGTAGCCGGCAGGTTGATGATGGCCTTGCGGTCAGCCGTCGGCTGCCATACATCGAGCACGGCGTTGCAGACTTCCAGGGCGTATTCCGGCTCCGTGCCCGTGAAGGACTCCGGCGAATACTCGAAGCGGTAGTTGGCACCGGCTTCTTCGGTCAGCTCCTTGAGGAGCTTCGCGCCATCGACAGCCATCTGCTTGATCTGCTCCTTATCCTTGCGGAACACCTGCTGGCGCTGTGCAACCGACGTGGAGTTGTAGACATGGACGATGGCGTTCTTGACGCCCTTGAGGGCATCAAAGGTCTTGCGGATGATGTGCTCGCGCGCCTGCGTGAGTACCTGGATCGTGACATCGTCCGGGATGAGGTCATCCTCGACGAGGCGGCGCAGGAACTCGTACTCCGTTTCCGATGCAGCCGGAAAGCCGACTTCGATTTCCTTGAAGCCGACGCGGAGGAGCATCTTGTAGAATTCCAGCTTCTCATCGAGACTCATCGGAATTACCAGAGACTGGTTGCCGTCGCGCAGGTCAACGCTGCACCAGACAGGCGCATGGTCCGGCGCATCCTTCTTCGCCCACTCGAGATCGATTTCCGGCGGCATGAAATAACCTTTACTGTACTTCTGATAATTCATCATAATGCAAAACCTCCCAATAGAAAAAGGCCTCCGTCCATGAGACGAAGGCCTGTGCCTGCGTGTTACCACTCAAATTCATGCTCGCAAGGAGCATCTCTGCGGGATTCTGCCAAATCCCCCTGATGTAACGGTCAGTCCCGTTCCAGCCTAATAGCTCGTGCCCGAAGCGCGGGTGTTCAGTGGACTGCTTCGAAGCGAGTTCCTCATCCCTTCACCATTGCCTCGCACCAGACGGCAACTCTCTTGCGATGTACAGGATGTGTACTATTCTTCGTCACTGCATTTCCCTGTGTTGGATACTAGAATAGCACAACCATATACATTTGGCAAGCACTTTTTGTAAAACTGTAAACTTTTTTACGATGAACTCCCAGGCCAGAATCAGTCCTGCGGCTCGCGCAGCGTCTTCTTGGCAGCAGAGCGGACCTTCTCGGCCTCACGCTGCTGACGCTTGCGCTCCTTGTGTGCCTCGTAGCGGCGGCGGCCGTCCTCAAACGCGCGCTTGGCTTCCTCCGAATCGAGGATGAGCGGCGGTACCGGCTTCGGACGCGAATTGCGGTCGAGCGCAACCATCGTGAAATAAGCAGACAGCGCGCGCTGCGGCTTGCCTTCCTGATCGAGGTCCTCGACGTCCACATTGACGGCAATCTCCATCGAGCTGTGGCCGACAAAGACGATTTCCGCCGTGCAGGTCACGAGGTCGCCGATGAGAATTGGCAGGTGGAACTCGAGCTCGTCGACGCGGGCCGTCACCACATTGGAGCGTGCATACTTGCGGGCCGCAGCATACGCCGTCGAGTCCATCATCTTCATAATTTCGCCGCCATGCACATTGCCGTTTGGATTCGTCTGACTCGGCATCATGACCTGGCTAATCACAATCTTTGTCTGTGCCATAAAAACCTCCTGCAAATCGTTTATTCGCCGTCACCTGAAATAGATTCTCCCGATTATCATTTCATCTGTTTCTTAAATTCCGATAAGAAAAAGGGAGAAATTGTATATAAATGTCGTTTATTACGATGCATTTCATTATAGCATAAACGTGCCAAGAGAAATGTGATTCTCTCACAAAACCATCATACAACTTCTGCCTCATCATTTCAGAAAACGGTCAATTGCTTTGTTGAGCTGATCGAGCGCCTCCTTGTCGTTCTCCCGCACGGCATCCACGATGCAATGCTCGAGATGATCCTTCAGGATGATGCGGCTGACGCCCTTGATGGCGCTGTCGACGGCCGAAAGCTGGATGAGCACGTCGCTGCAGTCCCGGCCATCGGCAATCATCTGCTTGATGGATTCGAGATGACCGATGAGCCGCGCCATGCGGTTGAGGACGGCCTTGGTCTGCGTATGGCTGTGCTGATGACCGTGTGCACCATGTGTGTGCGTCACGACGGTGCCGTCAGCCAGCACATGGGTATGTTCCTCCACAACTATCCCTCCTTTCCCGCATGACTGCTCTCATGCATCCAATAATATTATAACAAATATTATAACATAAAATTCGCGCCGCCCTGCAAATCTCCTGCTAACGAATCTGTTTCACTGCGTAAACCAAAAGCTCCCCTTCCGAAGAAAGGGAGCTTGGACGAAATGGACACGCACGGCGATTTGCCGCCAGATGCTTACTTCACGGAGAGCGTTACCGTCTCGCCGTTGATGTTCCATTCTTTTTCATGGCCATCGAGGGCGTCATACGTCACTTCGTCGCAGAGCGTGATATCCTTGAGGAAGGACTCGTTCTTGCGGACGAGGCTCTCCAGTTTCTCGTTGCCTGCCATGCCAACCTTGATGTGGTCGGTGACCTCATAGCCGTTTTCCTTGCGCATCGTCTGGATCTTGCTGATGATCTCGCGCACGAAGCCTTCCTCGAGGAGTTCCTCGGAAAGCGTCGTCTCGAGGGCAATCGTCACGCCGTTGTAGCGCTGGCAGTTGTAGCCTTCCGTCTGTGCCATGGAGACTTCGACATCTTCCGGCAGCAACGTCACGTCGCCGTCCGGCAGCGAGATGACGAGTTTGCCCGTCGTGTCGAGTTCTTCCTTGGCCTTGTGGCCGTTGACGGCTTTGAGTGCCTTCTGGATGGCGCCCATCTTCTTGCCGACCTTCGGGCCGAGCACGCGGAACTGCGGCTTGAAGCTGTACGTGAGGTACGCTTCCATATCATCCTTGAAGACGACCTGCTTGACGTTGAGCTCTTCCTCAACAATCTGCTTGTAGAAGTCCGGCAGGACGACCGGAGCCTTGACATACATATTGCCGATTGGCTGGCGGTTCTTGATATTCGCCTCGTTGCGGGCTGCACGGCCGAGCACGACGATCTCAAGGACCTCGCCCATGTTCTTCTCGAGTTCCTTATCGATGTGCGCTTCGTTGACCTGCGGGAAATCGCAGAGGTGGACGGATTCCGGCGCCTGCTTGTCGATGCTGCAGACGAGGTTGCGGTAAATGGATTCCGTCATGAACGGGATCATCGGCGCAGCGGCCTTCACCGTCGTCACGAGCGCCGTGTAAAGCGTCATATAGGCATTGATCTTATCCTGCTCCATGCCCTTGGCCCAGAAGCGGCTGCGGCTGCGGCGAACATACCAGTTCGAGAGTTCATCGACGAACTGCTCAAGTGCCTTCGCGGCTTCCGTGACGCGGTAGTTCGAGAGGTCGTAATCGACATCCTTGACCATCGTATTGAGGCGCGAGAGGCACCACTTGTCCATGACCGGCAGTTTGTCATAGTCGAGCGTGTACTTCGTCGCATCGAAGTTGTCAATGTTGGCGTAAAGTACGAAGAACGCATACGTATTCCAGAGAGTGCCCATGAACTTGCGCTGGCCTTCCTGCACGGCATCGTCGTGGAAGCGGTTCGGCAGCCACGGCGCGCTGTTCTCATAGAAGTACCAGCGGATGGCATCGGCGCCATGCTTGTTGAGCGCCTCCATCGGATCGACGGCATTGCCCTTCGACTTCGACATCTTGCGGCCATCCTTATCCTGGACATGGCCGAGCACGATGACATTCTTGTACGGAGCCTTGTGGAAGAGCAGCGTCGAGATGGCGATCAGCGAATAGAACCAGCCGCGCGTCTGATCGACGGCTTCGGAGATGAAGTCCGCCGGGAAGCGCTTGGCAAAGATTTCCTTGTTCTCAAACGGATAGTGCCACTGCGCGAACGGCATGGAGCCGGAATCGAACCAGCAGTCGATGACTTCCGGCACGCGATGCATCTCCTGGCCGCAGTCCGGGCACTTGATCGTGACCTTGTCGATGTACGGGCGATGCAGCTCGATATCATCGGGGCAGTTGTCACTGAGGCTCTTGAGCTCTGCGATGGAGCCGATGACATGCTGATGGCCGCATTCGCACTGCCATACCGGCAGCGGCGTGCCCCAGTAACGGTTGCGCGAGAGGCCCCAGTCCTGCACGTGCTCGAGCCAGTTGCCGAAGCGGCCCTCGCCGATGGATTTCGGGATCCAGTTTACCGTCTTGTTGTTGGCCACGAGCTCGTCCTTGACCGCCGTCATCTTGATGAACCAGGTCGGGAACGAGTAGTAAAGCAGCGGCGTATCGCAACGCCAGCAATGCGGATAGCTGTGCGTGAATTCCGGCGCCTTGAAGAGCTTGCCCTGCTGCTTGAGGTCATCGAGGATCATGGGGTCGGCCTTCTTGACGAAGACGCCCGGCCAGGCCGTCTCTGCCGTCAGCTCACCCTTGCTGTTGACGAGATTGACGAATGCGACGTTGTAGTTGCGGCAGACGCGGTTATCGTCTTCACCGAAGGCCGGAGCCATGTGGACAATGCCCGTGCCGTCTTCCGTCGTGACGTAATCATCGCACGTGACGATGAAGGCTTTCTTGCCGGCTTTCGCCTGTTTTTCCACGGCAGCGTTGGCAAACGGATAGAGCGGCTCGTACTCTTTGTACTCGAGCTCCTTGCCCTTGCATTTGCCAAGGACTTCGCGCTCGCCCTCAACACCATCAAAGACCGTATCGACGAGAGCTTCAGCGAGGATGTAGACCGTGCCGTTCACGCGCACCTTGACGTAATCGACTTCCGGATTGACGCAGAGCGCAAGGTTCGACGGCAGCGTCCACGGCGTCGTCGTCCAGGCCAGGAAGTAAGCATCTTCGCCCTTGACCTTGAACTTGACCATGGCCGAACGCTCCGTGACATCCTTGTAGCCCTGTGCCACCTCGTGCGAGGAAAGCGGAGTGCCGCAGCGCGGGCAGTACGGAACGACCTTGTAGCCTTCATAGAGCAGGCCCTTGTTCCAGATTTCCTTGAGCGCCCACCACTCGGACTCGATGAAGTTGTTCTCGTACGTGATGTACGGATGATCCATATCGGCCCAGAAGCCGACGACCTCGGAGAACTGCTCCCACATGCCCTTGTATTTCCAGACGGATTCGCGGCATTTCTTGATGAACGGCTCGATGCCGTACTTCTCGATCTGCTCCTTGCCGTTGATGCCGATGGCTTTCTCAACCTCGAGCTCAACGGGCAGGCCGTGCGTATCCCAGCCGGCCTTGCGCAGGACCTTCTTGCCCTTCATGGACTGGAAGCGCGGCAGCATGTCCTTGATGACGCGCGTCAGCACATGGCCGATGTGCGGCTTGCCGTTTGCCGTCGGCGGGCCGTCGTAAAACGTGAAGGTGTCGCATCCCTCGCGCTGGTCAATGGCTTTCTGTGCGATGTTGTGTTCCTTCCAGAACTTCGCAATTTCTCTTTCGCGTGCAACGAAATTCAGATTGGTATCTACTTTGCTGTACAAACGAAATACCTCCTTACAAAAATAAAAACCTGCACCCAAACAGGATGCAGGCTTGTTACCTACGTTAAAACCACCTATTTTGACTCACGCACCACCATGCGCTGTTCCGTAACGGGGAATACCGGCGAAACCTACTTTGTTCAGCCCGCTGCTCCGAAGTGATCTTCCCTTGTCCTTACTGACGCCCGGCTCCCACCATTCCCGGTTCGCTATCGCGTTCAAGATAAGGTACTCTCTTCCTCACCGCATTTATTTACATGTTGACAGGATTCATTGTACCACAGGGGTGGACGGAATTCAAATCTATTTTGCTTCTTTTTTCCCGCCACATCGTCTATAATAGCGCTATGGGCTGTTTGCGGCACCTGATAGCCGCCAGCTTCCACAGGCAACGGTTAAAAACAGCTAAAAAAGAAAAAGGAAGGTTCCTTATGCATCAATATCTCTTTTTCATCGACGGGTTCCCCATCCGCACGTACGGACTCGTTCTCTCGCTTTCCATCATCCTGGCCACGGGCGTCGGCTACTTCCTCGCAAAGGCCGATCGGCGCGGCTACGAAGGCCATATCGTCGATCTCGGCATCTACTGCGGCGTCGCGGGGCTACTCGGCGCACGGCTCTGGGATGTATTCTTCTTCGACTGGGACTATTACGGCAGTCACCTGACAGAGCTCTTCAACGTCTGGCGGGGCGGCATGGCCATCCAGGGCGGCGTCATTCTCGGCGTCCTCACGGGTGTCTGGTACTGCCGCCGCCACCATCTCGACACCGTGCACCTCATGGATGTACTGGCCCCGGCCATCGTGCTCGGACAGGCGCTCGGGCGCTGCGCCAACCTCCTCAACGGCGATGCCTTCGGCGCCCCAACGGGCTCCTCGTTCGGCATCGTCTACCCGGCCACGACGCTCGCGCATCACGTCTACGGCAATCAGCCGCTCTGGCCGGCCGAGGTCTGGGAGGGCCAGCTCGACCTCGTCATCTTCGCCCTGCTCCTGATGTTCCGCACGACGCAGCACGCCAAAGGGCAGTGCTTCGCCCTCTACGTCATGCTCTACAGCGCCGCCCGCTTCGGCCTCGAATTCCTGCGCGGCGACTACACGGAAAAAGTGTTCGGACTCTTCACGAGCGCCCAGACGACAAGCCTTGCCGCCTTCACCATCGCGCTGCTCTTCTTCATCGGCCTCCATTTTTACCAGAAGAACGTCCCGACCAAACAAAAGGAAATCCCTGCCAAGTCACGGCGAAAGAATTGACGCCAGCCCCTTCCATCCTCTATAATGGAGTCTGGACTCATAACAAGAATTCATTATCATTTCATGAAGGAGCGCGGATTTATGAAAATCTTAGCACGTCATCTCACGGTGGATCTCTTCAACTGCAAGAACAGCAAGCTCAAGGACAGCAAGCAGATCAACGAGGCCATCGAGGAAATCCAGGAACAGTTCCACTTCACACCAATCAACAGCTGCTCGGAGCAGCTCGACGAGCATCATTACGCCATCATGCTGCTCTTCCGCGAAGGCCATATCGTCCTGCACATCTACACCGAACTCAAGTATGTGGCCATCGACATCTTCCTCTGCCAGGAACAGGCCGAGCCGGAGCGCATCGCACAGGCCATGCGCAATTTCTTCAAGCCGGATAAAATAAAATCCACACTCCTGAAACGCGGCAGTTTCGGTACGCCCAAGGACATCCGCCCGAAGGTCAAGACAAGAGTGGCGCCGCTGCGCAAGATCCACAACACGGGAGCCAAGGTCCTGCGCGTCCTGGCCCGCCGCAACCGCAGCTGACAGGCCATCGGATCAGGAAAAGAAAAACAGCCCGCTGACGAATTTCGCCGGCGGGCTGTTATCGTAGAAATCGACACCAGGGAAGAAGGATGCTTATGCCAGGACTTGGCACCATTGTAAATGTATGCGGTATCGTCGTCGGCGGACTGATTGGACTCGGCTGCGGCCGACTGCTCACGAAGCGCCTGCAGGACACGCTGATGATGGCCGCCGCCGTCGCCGTCATCTTCATCGGCATCGGCGGCACGCTGCGTCAGATGCTCCACCTCACGCCGAATGGCCTTGAGGCGACCGGCACCATGATGATGATCGCGAGCCTTTCAGGTGGTGCACTCATCGGTGAGCTCATCAACCTCGAGGACCACCTCGCCTCTTTTGGCGAGTGGCTCAAGAAGAAATCCGGCAGCAGCGGCGATTCCTCGTTCGTCGAAGGATTCGTCACGGCTTCGCTGACCGTCTGTATCGGGGCCATGGCAGTCATCGGCTCCATCACCGACAGCCTGCAGGGCGACCATGCCATCCTCTTTGCCAAGACGGTCCTCGACCTCATCATCGTCATGATCATGACGGCCACGCTCGGCAGGGGCTGCATCTTCTCGGCAATCTCCGTCGGCATCTTCCAGGGCAGCATCACGCTCTTTGCGCGCCTCATCGCTCCGTGGATGACCGAGCCGGCTCTCGCCAATCTCTCCTATGTCGGCAATATCTTGATCTTCTGTGTCGGCATCAATCTCTTGTTCGGCTACCGCATCCGCGTCGCCAACCTGCTGCCATCCCTGCTCATCGCCATCTTCTGGCCAGTATGAACCAAAAAAGAATCACGAGAGCTGCTGGATGAATTCGAGAGAACGCAGCGGACGGCCGAGGAGCTGCTGGAGATATTGGAGCAGGATGGATTCTGCCTGGACGAGCAGGGCGGAACGGATGCGCAGCGTCCCGCCCGCCTGCCAGTCAAGGTCGCGCAGCGAGAGGATGAGCTGGCGCAAATCCTCCGGGAAGGGCTCCGCGTACTCCGTGCGGCAGTCAGAGCAGAGCACGCCGCCCTCCCGCAGGGAGAAGTACGCTTCGCCTTTCACATCCCTGCCGCAGTGGCCGCAGTGCTCGAAGTGCAGCTGCATGCCCGTGAATTCCATGAGCTGATAGACACCGGCCAGAGCCGTCACGCGCGGGTTGCGCGTCTCAAATGCCTTGAGGATCAGCAGGAGCTGATCGAGCATCCGAGGCTCCGGCTGCCCTTCCGGCAGGAACTCCCGCAAGAACTCCATGACAAAGCTGCCGTAGGCCATGGCCGTGAGGTCTTCGCTGAGCCTGCGGTAATGCTCGATGAGCGAAGCCTGCCTGACCGTCTCAAGCCTTCTGCCCTCCGCCAGCTGCACGTCGAGATGCGAGAACATCTGCATGGCGCCGGCGAGCGGGCTGCGCGGCCGGCGGCAGCCGAAGGCCGCCGCGCGCACGAGGCCGCGTTCGCGCGTGAAAAGCGTCATGACCTTGTCGGCTTCTCCCCAGTTCTTCGAGCCGAGCACGACGGCTTCCGTCTGATACAGGGCCATCAGGAATGCCCTTCTTCCCTGCCGGCAGTTTTTTCGGACGACGGGCGTCCCGGCTCCTGCGGCGGCTCATTGCGCCGCGGCATGACAGCACCAGCCGTCAACATGTACTGCAGGGCCGATTCGCTGCTGATGTCGAGGTAAATGACATCACTCTTCTTGACGAAAAGATTCGTGCCAGAGGTCATATTGAGGCTCCAGGGCACGAATACACAGACATAATCATCCCCGAGTGCATCCTTCAGCGCCTGCGGCACATCGGCCATGATGAAGCCCAGTGCTTTTGACTGATGGAATGGCACGAGCACCACATGATCGAACATATTGTTCGATTCGAAGACAGCCGTCGACAGATGCTTGACGCTGTTGTAGATGAATTTTACCACGGGGATCTTGCCGAGCAGGACTTCGCCGAAGTGAATCATCCGGCGCATGATCCAGTAGGAAGAAAGCCAGCCCACGAAGTAGATGACAAGCAGCACCGTGATGAGTCCCATGCCGGGAAAATAGAACGGCAGGTGCTTGCCGAGCACGCCTTCCGTGAAGTGCAGGGCCTGCTCCACCACGAGCAGCGTGATGAGCAGCGGCACAAGGATGATGAGCCCGTTGACGAAACGGCGGGAGATGCACCGCGACCAGCTCTTGCGTCCTTTTTCTTCCTTTTCCATCAGGATTCCACTCCAAATCCGAAGTTATGCAGCACGCCCTCGCGGTTGCGCCAGTCCTTCTTGACCTTGACCCAGAGCTCGAGGAAGACGCGGGAGCCGAGCAGCGCCTCGATGTCCGTGCGGGCCAGCCGGCCGATTTCCTTGAGCATGGCGCCCTTGGCGCCGATGATGATGCCCTTCTGGGAATCGCGCTCCACGTAGATGGTCGCGCGGATGTAGACATCGCCGTTCTCGCGCGTGGTCATCTCATCCGTTTCCACGGCGACGGCATGCGGCACTTCGTCGCGCGTGAGCTGCAGGACCTTCTCGCGGACGAGCTCAGCCACGATCAGGCGCTCCGGCTGGTCCGTTATCATGTCCTCCGGATAATACTGCGGCCCCTCCGGCAGGTATTTCTTGACTTCGGTCAGCAGGGCATCAAGATTGAGTTCCGTCTTGGCCGAGATTGGCACAACGCCGACGAACGGATATTTCTCCGTATAGCGCGAGATGATGGGCAGCGCCTGTTCCTTCTCGATGAGGTCGAGCTTGTTGACGACAAGGATGACCGGCTTGCAGGTGGCCTGCAGGCGTTCGAGGATGTAGTATTCACCCGGGCCCATCTTCTCCGTCGCATCGACGACGAACAGGATGGCATCGACTTCCTTCAGCGTGCCTTCAGCGGCCTTGACCATGTACTCGCCGAGCTTGTGCTTCGGCTTGTGGATGCCCGGCGTGTCGAGGAAGATGATCTGGGCATCGGGTTCCGTGAGAATGCAGAGGATGCGGTTCTGCGTGGTCTGTGGCTTATCGCTCATGATGGCGATCTTCTGACCGATCAGGGTGTTGATGAGCGTCGATTTGCCGACGTTCGGGCGGCCGATGACGGCGACAAAGCCGGATTTGTGTTTCGTGTTCTGTTCCATACGATTATTCCCTTCTAATACCAAGTTTTTCCATGACGAAGCGCTGTTCGGCTTCCATTTCGAGGCGGTCGGCTTCCTCCATATGGTCGTACCCCAGGAGGTGCAACATGCCGTGAACCGTCAGGAAGGCCATCTCGCGCTTGACGCTGTGCCCGTATTCTGCGGCCTGTTCTTCAGCGCGCTCCACGGAAATCACGAGATCGCCGAGAACGTTGAGGTCGACGCCGCCCTTGACCTCGGGCTCCTCGCTCTCATTGAGCGCGAAGGAGAGCACGTCTGTGGGGCGGTCGATGCCGCGGTACTCGCGGTTGAGCTCGTGGATATAGGCATTGTTGGTCAGCGTGATGCTGACCTCGCCGTTCTCCACGCCGTAAAGATCGCCCACCTTCTCTGCCGCAGCCGTCACATTCTCGACGTATTCTGCCGGGACACTGAGGTCCTCGGGGTAATTGCTGATGATGACATTCATGATTTTCGCACCTCGCGTTCTTTCTCGCGCTGCTTGAGTTCCCGTTCCTTTTCCTTCTTTTTCTTCTCTTCCCAGGCGCCGTAGGCCTCGACGATGCGCGTCACGACATCGTGGCGGATGACATCGACGGGAGCCATGCGCACGATGCTGATGCCCTTGACATCCCGGAGTACCTGGCTGGCCTCGCGCAGGCCGCTCGTCACGCCGCGCGGCAGGTCCACCTGCCCGAGGTCGCCCGTGACGACCATGCGTGAGCCGAAGCCCAGGCGCGTCAGGAACATCTTCATCTGCTTATCCGTCGTGTTCTGCGCCTCGTCGAGGATGACAAACGCATCCTCGAGCGTGCGGCCACGCATGTAGGCAAGCGGTGCGATCTCGATGATGCCCTTGGCCATGAGCTTCTGGTAGCTGTCCTGCCCCAAGATGTCCTGCAGGGCATCGTAGAGCGGCCGCAGGTACGGATCGACCTTATCCTGCAGGTCGCCCGGCAGGAAGCCGAGCCGTTCGCCCGCTTCGACGGCCGGACGCGTCAGGATGATGCGCCGCACCTCTTTGTTGCGCAGCGCGGCCACGGCCATGACGACGGCCAGGTACGTCTTGCCCGTGCCGGCCGGCCCGATGCCAAACGTGATGGCACTGTGGCGGATGGCATCGAGGTAGCGGCGCTGCCCCAGTGTTTTCGGGCGCACGTGACGTCCGCGCGAGGTCACGAGAATCGTGTCGCCGAACAAGGTGTGCAGGGCTTCTCCCTTGCCACCGCGCACGAGGCCAATGCCGTAGCGCACCTCATGCATCGTGATCGTCGTTCCCTGACGGTAGAGATACTGCAGTTCCTCCACGAGCGTCGCCGCCATCGTGACTTCGGCGCCCTCGCCCAAGATCTCAAGCTGCTCGCCGCGGCTGATGAACTGGCAAGCGAAATTCTCCCGGAGCACCTGCAGGAATTCATCCCGGTCCCCCAAGAGCGCATATGCTTCTTTATGATCGCCAAAAACGATCTGTCGTTCCAATGCCTGTTGCAACGAATTGATTCACCTGCTTCTTTCTCTGATTGTTTCAATCCAGTACATTTCTTTTACGGATGCCCCAAGACACCCCGGCGTGATTCTTTCATTATAACATAAATCGGGGCCTTGCAGAAAATTACCGGCAAAATCCCTGCCGGATATAAGTTAACTATGACAGATAAACGAGTTGACTGTAAACCTTATTGTGTTTATAATGTTGACTATAAGCGATTTGATCCCATCACAATCATGAAACGAATCGAGGCCATCACGATGAAGATTACCAGCATTGCCAAACTCACCGACCAGATTCTCGCGGGCTATCGCCTGAAGCCTCAGGACGATGTCAGCCTGCTGCTCACGGCAGACCTTGCCGAGCTGCAGGAAGGCGCGCGCCGCCTGCAGGATGAATTCTGCGGCAACCATGTCGATTTCTGCACGATCATCAACGGGCGCAGCGGACGCTGCGGCGAGAACTGCAAGTACTGTGCGCAGGCCGCCTGCCACCATACGGGCATCGACACGTACGATTTCCTGCCGAAGGAAGAAATCATACGCCACGCCAAAGCCAATCAGGACGCCGGCGCCAACCGCTTTGCCATCGTGACCTCGGGACGCGCGCTCACAGGCCGTGACTTCGACAAGGCCATCGAGGCCTACAAGGAAATGAACGCGACGCTGTCCATCGGCCTTTGCGCTTCACACGGTCTGCTGACGCGTGAACAGCTCCACCGTCTCTATGCGGCCGGCGTGCGCAGCTATCACCACAACATCGAGACGAGCCGCCGCTTCTTCCCGCAGATTTGCACGAGCCATACGTACGACGACCGCATCCGCACCATCAAACTCGCGCAGGCGGAAGGCTTCTGCGTCTGCTCGGGCGGCATCATCGGCATGGGTGAGACATGGCAGGACCGCCTCGACATGGCCTTCGCTCTGCAGGAGCTCGGCATCGAGTCCATCCCCATCAATGCACTCATGGCCATCCCGGGCACGGGCATGGAAGGCCGTCCTTCCCTTCCCGCCGAAGATATCCTGCGCACCATTGCGATTTTCCGCTTCATCAATCCGACGGCAAACATCCGCCTGGCAGCCGGCCGCAAGCTGCTGCCTGAGAACGGCGCGACGGCCCTGCGTGCCGGTGCCTCCGCCTCCATTACGGGCGATATGCTGACGACCTCGGGCACAACCATCAAGGACGACATGGAGATGCTCAAGCGCCTGGGCCTCACGAATGACGAGGAAGAAGAAGTCACGACATGCGGCGCACACCGCTGAGACAGCCGTTCCTGAACATATCTGCTTATCCATACAAAAAGGCTTTCCGCCGATGATATGCTCATCGGGCGGAAAGCCTTTTTCTCATGCATCAAAGAACTGCGTAAGATCGATGTCCTGGATTTTCTCCACGACGACGTCGCAGATGGAAAGGTCCTGAATGCTGCCGGGAGCGCGATAGCCGATGCAGGTCATGCCGGCCGCCTTGGCTGCCTTGGCGCCGTTGCCCGAATCCTCGAGCACAACGCACTCGCGCGGGTCCACGTTGAGGTAAGCCGCCGTCTGCAGGTAGATGGCCGGATTCGGCTTCGATTCCGGCAGATTCGTGCCGCTGACGAGGCAGTCAAAGCAATCCACAATATCAAAGTGCCTGACCACATACTCGATGAAGGAATCGGCACTCGAGCTCGCGATGGCCGTGCGCACGCCCGATGAGCGCAGGTCTGCCGTCTGATGGATGAGGTCAATGGTGCCGTCAATCGGATCGATGCCCTTTTCCTCAAGCAGACGCTGAAACAGATAATCCTTGGCCTTGACGGCCTGCTCGGGCGTCGGCTTGAACGGATGCGTCTTGCGCAGATCCTCATATACCATGAGATCCGTTGTTCCCTGGTATTTCACAAGATCATCCACATGAATATCATGTACGCCCATCTTGTTCAGGACATGAACGATGGCTTCCAGATGAAGCGGCTCTGTATCCACAATGACACCATCCATATCGTAAATAAACGCTTTCATGCAAAACCTCCGTTTTCTCCTCACTCTCTTATTCTTATGGATAGAACAAGAAGCCTCCTGCATCGGCAGAAAGGCTTCTCGTATAAAATCAAATCCAGGGCTGAGATCAGCCGGTCATTTTGCTTACTCGACCGTGACAGACTTCGCGAGGTTACGCGGTTTGTCGACGTCGCAGCCACGCGTGATGGCAGCGTAGTAAGCGAGGAGCTGCAGCGGCACGACCGTCAGCAGCGGAATCAGGAGTTCATCCGTCTCCGGAACCTTCATGACGTGGTCGACGTACTTCTCGAGCTCCGTATCACCCTCGGCTGCAATGCCGATGACGACGGCGTCACGGGCCTTAACCTCCTTGATGTTCGAAAGGGTCTTCTCGTAAACGCTCTTCTGCGTAGCGAGAGCGATGACCGGGACACCTTCGACAATCAGGGCCAGCGTGCCGTGCTTGAGCTCACCTGCCGCATATGCCTCGGCATGGATGTAGGAAACTTCCTTGAGCTTCAGCGCACCCTCGAGAGCAACATCGTAGTCGAGCGAACGGCCGATGTAGAAGACATCTTCATTGAAACCGTACTGCTTGGCAAACGTCTTGATCGGCTCGACATCGGAAAGCGTCTCGCTGACCTGAGCCGGGATGTTCTTGAGCTGGCTGATGAGCGACTCGATGCGCTCCGGCGTCTGCGTCTTCTTGATCTGAGCCATGTAGAGGGCCAGCATGAAGAACAGGATGAGCTGCGTCGTATAGGCCTTCGTCGAAGCGACGGCGATCTCCGGGCCAGCCCAGGTGTAGAGGACCTGATCAGCCTCGCGGGCGATGGAAGAACCGACAACGTTCGTCAAAGCCAGCGTCTTGGCGCCGAGACGCTTCGACTCCTTCATGGCTGCGAGCGTATCACTCGTCTCACCCGACTGGGAAACGGCGATGAACAGCGTGTTCTCATCGACGATTGGATCGCGATAACGGAACTCGGAAGCGACATCGACTTCGACGACCGTGCGGGCCAGCTTCTCGATGTAGAACTTGCCGACGAGACCGGCATGGTAAGCCGTGCCGCAGGCAACGATGTAAATCTTGTTGAAGGAATTGAGGTAATCCGCATCCCACTTGAGCTCGTCCATGACGATGCTCTTGCCGTCCTTGGCAATGCGCTGGCTCATCGTGTCGCGGACAGCCTTCGGCTGCTCGTGGATTTCCTTGAGCATGAAGTGCTCGTAGCCGCCCTTCTCGGCAGCCTCTGCATTCCAGTTGACCTCGAAGACTTTCTTCGTCACAGGCTCGCCCTGACGATTCGTGATTTTGATGGAATCCTTCGTGACAACGGCCAGCTCGCCATCGTTGAGGATGTACGTGCGGCGCGTGCGCGAAATGATGGCCGGGATATCGGAAGCAATGAAGTTCTCACCTTCGCCGATGCCGATGACGAGCGGGTTATCCTGCTTCGTGCAGATGAGCTCGCCCGGGTGCTTCTTGCACATGAATACGAGCGAATAAGAACCTTCGATGCGGCGCAGTACCTCGCGGACGGAGGAAACAAAATCGCCGTTGTAGACTTCCTCGATGAGGTGAGCGACGACTTCCGTATCCGTCTCGGATTTGAAGACATGGCCCTTCTCGATGAGATCCTCTTTGAGGGACAGGTAGTTCTCGATGATGCCGTTGTGAACGACGACGAAATCACCGGAGCAGTCCGTATGCGGATGTGCGTTGCGGTCAGACGGACGGCCGTGCGTAGCCCAGCGCGTATGTCCGATGCCCATCGTGCCCTGCGGCATGTTGTCCTTGATCTTGTCGCGCAGTGCAGCCAGGCGGCCGACGCTCTTCTCGACGCGAATCTCCTTGCCGTCGAATACGGCGATGCCAGCCGAGTCGTAACCACGATACTCGAGCTTCGACAGGCCCTCGAGCAGGAATTCTGCTGCCTGCTTGTCACCTACATAACCTACAATACCACACATAATGGAAACCTCCTAACAGGTTCCTGCTGTCGTCCCCTCTTCGTTTTGTCGTCCCGCTTGCACAGGAGTTTTCACGAAGATCTGTCGGCCGGACCGGCCGGAAGGCATCCGCTGATGATTCGACAACCTTCTCCTCGTCCTCTCACGCACCAGGGCGCATGAGAGCAAGCGCTAAATCACGGAAGCTCAGGGGAGCTGACCATGCTCTTTTCTTACTACCAGAACAGCAGGTTTTGACTCTGGATTTTTCTTTGCCCTACGGCAATAGCTATTGTATCTTATAAATGAAAGAAAGTCAATAAAAAGCCCCGCGAGACCATGTCTCACAGGGCTTCTGTATTGCTTTTGAAAGGCCTGACGCCCTCCCTGTCACCTTCGTGACGGCAGGATTACATCATGCCCGGCATGCCGCCCATGCCCGGTGCAGCCGGTGCCGGAGCTTCTTTTTCCGGCTTGTCGGCAACGAGTGTCTCCGTGGTCAGGACCATAGAAGCGATCGAAGCAGCATTCTGCAGGGCAGAACGCGTTACCTTGGCCGGATCAACGATACCAGCCTTGAGCATGTCAACGTACTCGTTCTTGAGGGCGTTGAAGCCGATACCCGTACCAGCCTTCTTGACGTTCTCGACGACGACGGAGCCTTCGAGGCCAGCGTTCTGAGCGATCTGGCGGACCGGCTCTTCGATGGCGCGGCGAACGATGTTGACGCCGACCTTCTCATCGCCTTCGACATTCAGTTTGTCGAGTGCCGGCAGGATGTCGAGGAACGTCGTGCCGCCGCCTGCGACGATGCCTTCCTCAACAGCTGCACGCGTAGCGTTCAGGGCATCCTCGATGCGGTACTTCTTGTCCTTCATCTCGACTTCCGTAGCGGCGCCGATCTCGATGACAGCAACACCGCCGGAGAGCTTTGCAAGGCGCTCCTGCAGTTTCTCGCGGTCGAAATCGCTCGTCGTCTGGGAAATCTGCTGCTTGATCTGCGCAACGCGCTCGGCAATGGCTTCCTTGTCGCCCTTGCCGCCGATAATCGTCGTTTCATCCTTCGTGGAGACCATCTTGTGAGCCTGGCCGAGGTCAGCGAGCGTGACGCTGTCGAGCTTGCGGCCAAGTTCCTCGCTGATGACCGTGCCGCCCGTCAGCGTAGCGATATCCTGCAGCATGGCCTTGCGGCGGTCACCGAAGCCCGGAGCCTTGACAGCGAGGGCCTTGAACGTGCCGCGCAGCTTGTTGACGACGATCGTCGTCAGTGCTTCGCCGTCGACATCCTCAGCGATGATGGCGAGCTGCTTGCCAGCCTTGACGACCTGCTCGAGAATCGGCAGGATGTCGTTGATGGCCGAGATCTTGCGGTCCGTGATGAGGATGTACGGATCGTCGAGAGCTGCTTCCATCTTGTCCGTATCCGTGACGAGGTACGGGGAAATGTAGCCGCGGTCGAACTGCATGCCTTCCTTGACGGAGAGGTTCGTGCGCATCGTCTTGGACTCTTCAACCGTGATGACGCCGTCCTTGCCGACTTTCTCCATGGCCTCAGCGATCAGCTTGCCCGTCTCTTCGTTAGCGGAAGAAATCGTAGCGACCTGAGCGATGTCAGCCTGGCCTTCGACCTTCTTGGATTTTGCCTTGATCTCCTCAACGAGTGCCTTGACGGCTTCGTCAATGCCCTTCTTGATGATCATCGGGTTGGCACCGGCAGCGACGTTTTTCATACCCTCGTGGATCATGGCCTGTGCGAGGAGCGTTGCCGTCGTCGTGCCATCGCCGGCGATGTCGTTCGTCTTAGTGGCGACTTCCTTGACGAGCTGTGCGCCCATGTTCTCAAACGGATCTTCGAGCTCGATGTCGCGGGCAATCGTGACACCATCGTTCGTGATCGTCGGAGCGCCGAACTTCTTGTCGAGAACGACGTTGCGGCCCTTCGGTCCAAGCGTTACCTTTACTGCATTAGCCAGTGCATCAACACCGCGGCCGAGTGCGCGGCGTGCTTCTTCGTCAAACAGGATCTGTTTTGCCATTTATGATTACCTCCGAAAAATCTATGTTCTGCAATTCCGGCCGAGTCGCGGTCAGATGACTGCGAGGATGTCGCTCTCGCGGACAATCAGATAATCCTTGCCGTCAACCTTGACTTCCGAGCCCGAATATTTGGAGAAGATGACGCCATCGCCAACCTTGACTTCCATGGCTGCGCGCTCGCCATTATCGAGCAGCTTGCCAGTGCCAACAGCAACGACCGTGCCCTTCTGCGGCTTCTCTTTCGCCGTATCCGGCAGCACAATGCCGCTGGCCGTCTTTACATCGCTTTCTGCAACTTCGATGACAACTCTTTCGCCCAATGGCTTAATCATAGGTATCTTCCTCCTATAAAATGAATTTACATAATCATGCTGTTAGCACTCACCAGTCCCGAGTGCTAACTACAGTTTTTATATTAACCCCTCTAAGTCAAAATGTCAATATCATTTCCTAAAAAAGTCAAAAAAACAAAACCTCCTGCCGCGCACATGCAAAAGAGGGCTGCGTCAGGGCAGCCCTCTCAAGAGTCCGGATACGGCAAAATCAAACGAGAATCAGATGACCCAGTTGTTCGGCGCCATCATCGAATTCAGCATGGTATGATGCAGGATGGTCTCGGCGATCTGCTGCGCATCCCTGCCATCTTGCCCGGCGGCAAGCGATGCATACGGCTGAGCCGCCTCCGGCAGGCCGGCATCCTTCGACAGCACGAGCAGGACGATAAGGCCGGCCTGCAAGAGATGCGCGAGTGTTCGCCCGCAGTCCTCACCCTCTGCCGGGGCGTAGAGATACGTGTGACGGCCGTTGCGCACGAGGTAATACTCCGCTTCTTCCACGGCCTCAGCCGTCGTGCCGTCAAGGCCCGGCTGGAAAGCCACGGCCAGCGGCCTCTGCCAGTTCAGCGCGCTGCGCAGCTGCGGATTGGCCGCGAGATGGCGCCTGCCTTCGCCCGAGACGATCTCGCGCACGACGCCGCAGGCCGCCGTCATATTGCTGATGCGGTCGATGAGGATGAGCTCGCCCTGCGTGCGGTGATGCTCGAAGAGGTCGATGACGATGGGTTCCGTCACGGCGATCTCACAGACAGCGATCTCGTTCTTGTGGAGTGTATCAGCCTCGACGTGCTCGCCCGTGTTGATGTCGATGCGGTAGTCAATCTTCGTCAGGATGCCCGGAATCTTTTTCGTGCCGAGCAGGACGAGGAAGTTCTTGCCGATGGAAAGCGGCACATCGTCCATCCAGAGAATCTCCGTCTTGAAATTGGCAGCGAGCTGCACACCGCTCGCCTTCTCGAGCACGCAGCCGCGCGATACGTCGACTTCGCGGTTGAGCTGGATCGTGACGGGCTGGCCTTTTTGCGCCGTCTCGACCGTACGGTCGGCCACGAGGATTTTCCGGACCTGCGCCGTTTCGCCGCTCGGACGCGACGTGACGGTATCGCCCACCGCGATGCTGCCGCTCTCAATCTGCCCCTGGAAGCCGCGGAATTCGTGATTGGGACGGCAGACGCGCTGCACGGGCATGTAGAAGCCCTCTTCTTCGACGGCGCTCACATCGACCTGTTCGAGATACGGCAGCAGCGCCGGGCCGTCATACCACGCCATATGCGGCGAACGCTGCGTGATGTTGTCACCTTCCGTGGCCGATACGGGGATGACTTGGACACTGTGAAGGCCAAGTTCCTGCCGGATCTCTGCGATCTGTGCCTCGATTTCCCGGAAACGCGCCTCATCATAAGCGGCCAGGTCCATCTTGTTGACGGCGAAGACGAAGTAGCGGATGCCCATGAGCGCGCAGATGCGGGCATGGCGGCGCGTCTGCGTCAGGACGCCCTGCGTCGCATCGATGAGGATGATGGCGAGGTCGGCAAACGAGGCACCGCAGGCCATGTTGCGCGTGTATTCCTCATGGCCCGGCGTATCGGCGCAGATGAAGCTGCGGTTGTCCGTCGTGAAGTAGCGGTACGCCACATCAATCGTGATGCCCTGCTCGCGCTCAGCGAGCAGGCCGTCGAGGAGCAGCGAGTAGTCGATGGCGCCGCCGCGGCTGCCGACCTTGGAGTCAAGCAGCAGGGCCTCCTCCTGATCTGCATAAATGAGCTTGGCATCGTATAAGAGATGACCGATCAGCGTGGACTTGCCGTCGTCGACGCTGCCGCAGGTGATGAATTTGAGTAAATCGTTCATATCAGAAATAACCCTCCCGTTTCCGGCGCTCCATGCTGCCGGCTCCCTCGTGATCGATGACGCGGCTCGTGCGCTCCGATTCGACGGCGCCGAGCGTTTCCTCGACAATCGCATCGAGCGTATCGGCTTCCGATTCGACGGCGCCCGTCAGCGGATAGCAGCCGAGCGTGCGGAAGCGCACCTTCTTGTGCTGGATGTCCTCCGGCTTGAGGCCGAGCTTCTCGACGATGCGGTCGTCGTCAATCATGATGAGATTGCCGTCGCGCTCGATGACCGGGCGTTCCTTGGCAAAATACAGCGAAACGATATCGAGCTTCTCGCGGCGGATATACTGCCAGATATCCTTCTCCGTCCAGTTGGAAAGCGGGAACACGCGGATGCTCTCGCCCTTTTTGATTTCGGCATTGTAGAGCTTCCACATCTCGGGGCGCTGGTTCTTCGGGTCCCAGGCCTGTGCCGCGTTGCGGAACGAGAAGACGCGTTCCTTCGCGCGGGACTTCTCCTCGTCGCGGCGGCCGCCGCCAAACGCGGCCGTGAAACCGTATTTCGTCAGTGCCTGCTTGAGTGCCTGCGTCTTCATGATATCCGTATACGAAGCACCGTAATCGAAGGGATTGACGCCGGCCTTCAGGCCCTCTTCATTCTTGTACTCGATCATCTCGAGGCCGTATTCCCTGGCCTGGGCATCGCGGAAGGCGATCATCTCATGGAATTTCCAGGTCGTGTTGATATGCAGGAACGGGAAGGGCGGTTTCTCCGGATAAAAGGCTTTGAGTGCGAGATGCATCATGACCGTGCTGTCCTTGCCGATGGAATAAAGCATCACCGGCTTCTCACATTCGGCCGCCACCTCACGGATGATGTAAATGGCCTCGGCCTCCAGGGCATCGAGGTGCGATAATTTTCCCATATGAATGACTCCTTATTGATTCTGTAATCGCTTCAGTACCGGTTGGCATTCTGCCGGTCGATGGTGATGACGGTATCGGCCCTGCCGGGCTGCTCGATGCGCCAGTGGTAAAAATGGCCTTCGCGCTCGATGCGCAGCGTGCCGCCGCTGCCGCCGATGTCCGCGCCCAGGAAGTAGCCGATGGCGCTCACGGGACATTCCTTCATGCAGGCCGTACAGCCCCAGCAGTCCTCCACCGCGCGGATTTCCGCCTTGCCATTTGACGAGAGCCGCAGCAGATTGCCGGGACAGGCCTCCGTGCAACGACCGCAGCCGATGCAGCGTTCTTCATGGATGCGTATGCTCATAATGACCTCCCTTGACCAGCGGCCGGTACAGGATCTCAAAATCCCCGTCCTTCCACCTCGAATTGACGTAGCAGAGTCCGTCAGGCGACTGCTCCGGATGATCGGCATTCTCGCCGAACGTATGCCAGCGCGTTTCCCTGCGTGCGAGCAGATGCGCGATGAGGGCCCGGCAGACTGTCAGCCGCTCGCGCAGCTCATAGATCTTCATGAGCTCGTACATGTCGTCGGCATGCAGGGCCGGCAGCAGCGTCTCGAGATGACGGATTTTCTCTGCTGCCAGCTGCAGGCGGCTCTCGTTGTAGCGGTAATCCGTGCGGATGCCGCCGGCGTACTCATCCATGATTTTCTGCATCGCTTCTTCAAGCTGCAGGGGCGTGAGACTGCCCGCTGCCTGCCGGAAATACTGCTCGTACTCCGCCGTGCGGTCAGGGCCTTCTGCCTGTATCGGCGCCTCGGCCTCCGCGAGATACGCGGCGATGGACTGTGCGGCGATGCGGCCCTCGGCCAGCGCCCCCGTCACGTATTTCTGCGGCGCGCCGCCCGCCACATCGCCCGCGGCAAAGAGGCCCGGAATCGTGCTCGCGCGGCCCGTATCAACCCAGTAGCCGCTGGCCGTGTGGCCGCCCACGACATAAGGCTCCGTGCCCTCAACCTCGACGGGCTGCTCCTTCGGCCCCCTGCCGCTTTCCACCCATTTGAGCGTCTGCGCCGGTGCCATGTTGAGATACGCATGATAGAGGTCCTGCTGCTGCGCGTCGCTGATGTGACGCGTATCGAGGTAGCACGGGCCGTTGCCCCTGCGGTTCTCCTCGACCGTGCCGTAGATGCGCTCCGGTGTCGTCAGGCCGTATTTCGTCTCGTAGATCTCGCCCCTGGCATTGACCTGCTTCGCGCCGACGCCCTGCGCAATCGTGCCGGTCGGCGCAATCGTATCCTTGCAGCGCAGCGCCACGAAGCGATGCTCAAAGGTCGTCATCTCGGCCCCGGCCCGGATGCCCATCGCAAAGCCCGCACCGGTGTTGAACGGCGGATACCACATCTTGTGGCGTGAGAAGCCCGGATTGTTCGGCCGGTAAAGCCCGGCGGCACCGCCCGTCGCCACGAGCACGGCGCGTGCCGTGATCTCATAGGCCACGGGCTCCCGCACGGAAAAGCCCCAGGCCCCCGTGACGCGGCGCTTTCCCGCCGCGTCCTGCTGGACCATGAGGTCCGTGATATTCACATGGTTGAGGACGGTCACGTTCTTCTGCCTGCGCACCTCCCGGGCAAGCAGCGGCTTGATGTTCTCACCGTTGATCTTGACGTTGCGCCAGCCGCGCGTCACGTAGCGGCCTTCTGCATCCTTCAGGATGACGAGGCCCAGCCGCTCGAGATCCTCCGTGACCGCATTGACATCTTCCGCCAGCGTCAGCATGAGATCGTCGCGGATGATGCCCTCCGCATCCCGGCGCGCATACTCGACGTAATCCGCCGGCGTATGACCGCCCGATATATAGGCATTGAGGGCATTGACGCCGGCAGCCAGGCAGCCGCTGCGCTCGATATTGGCCTTTTCAGCAACGATCACGGCAAGCTCCGGCTTCCTGCCGAGCTGCATGGCCGCATAGCAGCCCGCCGTACCGCCGCCGATAATGAGGACATCGGCCGCAAGGCGCCGCCTCTCCATCTGTACAGGTTCCATGAACATCTCTCCCAAAATCCAGTTTCAACACATTGTTGCGATGCCTGCCGCTTTGCCGGGCCTGAATCAAATCAGAGCCAGTACCAGGCCGCTGCCGGCGGCAAGAGCCATGGGCAGGGCCAGCGACGAGTGGCGGTAATGGATGGCATAGAGGCAAATCGCAGCAAGAACGAGGGTAAAGAGCAGCACGAGTCCCGAAGAGAGGGAAAGGCTGCTGCCCGCCGCAAGATTCGTGCGCAGCATCGAGAGTGCCACATTCAGGAGCAGGCCGCTGATGATGGGCCGCACCCAGAGGCTGATTTGACGGAAGACGGGCACATCGTGGAACGTGCGCAGGAGCCGCGCAGCCAGGCCGAAGATCAGGCCCGAGGCCGCCACGCTCACGGCAAAGCCGGCCAGCGCCAGCAAAAAGCCGCCCATGATGCCGCTCCAGCGCAGACCCGCAAGATACCCGATGCCCGTCAGGATCTTGCATAGGATGGAGCCCGGCAGCGCGTTGGCCACGGGCACAAGCTGCCCGTAAAAGTCGGCCGCCTCCGTCGTCCCCCCCTGCACGAAAATGCCATCGGCAATTGTCAGATAGGCATCGCCGCCGCCAAATGAAAGCAGCGAGGAAAGAAAGCCCTGCCCGAGATACATGAGGCTGTCCGGCACGAGCATCAGGGCCGGCACGGAAAGCATGGCCGCGAAGAAAAGCCAGATCACGATTTCCCGCAGCGTCTCCGCCCATAATTTCCGGCCGCCAATTTTCTCGCCGCCGGCACGAAAGCTCTGCAGCAGGCCCCGCAGACCGAGCACCACCATCAGGAAAATGGCAAGGTGCTCCAGAAAGGGTGAAGCGAACAGCTCCATATGGCTGCCGCTCAGGAGATAGAGCACGGTGACAAAACCAGCCGTCAGCCCCCTGCCCCGCGAAAAGCCGCTGCCCAAAAAGAAGATCAGGAAGAACGCCAGGCCCAGCACCGACAGCACCGACAGATTGAAGATGGGCGTGATTGGCAGACCGAGCAATGCGTAGAGATTCTTCTCCGAGGAGAGCAGGAACACCGCCACCATGACGAGGCACATCGCGCGGAAAATCTCACCGCCCGCCTGCTCGGCAGCTGCGAGCGATTTGAGGACATAGGCCACGAGCAGGCTGATGATGAAAGCGCCGAGGCCAACCGATACGTAGCGGATGCCCGAGATGGCCGCTCCCTGCTCGCCGGTCAGGACCGAAAGGATCAGTACCGTCAGCAGGGCGCCCGGCAGGGCCATCATCGAGGCGGCGAGCAGCATGCCCGGGAAACCGCCGATCCTGCGGCCGATACCAGCCGCGATCTCAACGGGCAGCGCACCCGGCGTGATGCAGGCTGCAATCACGTCTTCTTCGTAGTCGCGCTTCGACACAAGCCGCCCGCGCTGCACGACTTCCGCCTCAATGACGGGAATCAGCGCATTGCCGCCGCCAAAGCCGATGGCTCCGATGCGCAGCATGCTGCCGGCCAGCCGCATGAGCCTGCCGTATTCATGGCGCACACCTTGCACGGCCTGTCCTGCCTGCAGGAAAATCTGCTCCACTGCCCTCACCCTTTCCAAGAAAATCAAGCAACCAGCATCTGACATAAAAAAGGAGGTTCTAAGACCACAGGTCATCCCTGTGATCTTAGAACCTCCATGCATTGGTCAGTTCTTTTCAAACGATGTATTTATCATAAGCGAAATAACATAGTTTGTCAATATGTAAATATTACTTTTCGTAAGCCTTGAGCTCTGCCTCGACGAGTTCGTAGAGCTTGCTGCCCTTCTCAATGCCCGTGAAGTGCGTCAGAGCCTCTTCATAGCCATGTTCCTTGACATAAGCTTGTACCTCTACGGCTTCCTTATCGCCCTCATAGTCAAAGTGCAGGGCGGCGGCGATGACCTTTGCGAGCGCTGCCGGCGTCTTGCCCTGTGCGATGAGCTGCGTGGCCGGGCTCACGAGACGGTCCTTGGCGCCGAGTTTGCGCTTCGGTCCACGGGCTACGCGCGTGACCTCATCGGAAAGATGCGGATTCGCGAAGCGTTTTTCCGTCGTCTCAACGTATTTCTGATGGGCAGCCGGATCGAAACCGTATTTCTCGATGAGCATGCTGCCCGTCTCGCCCCAGACCTTGCGGACAAAAGCGACGATTTCCGGGTCCTGCATAGCGCTGTAGATGTCCTTGATGCCCTTCTGGTACGCAAGGTATGCGATGGAAGCATGGCCCGTATTGACCGTGAAGAGCTTGCGCTCGATATAAGCCTGCAGGTTGTCGACCCAGGTCAGGCCCTTGATTTCCGGAACTTCGCCCTTGGCCTGCGTGCGGTTGACATCCCACTCGCAGTACGGCTCAACCTGTACGAGCAGCGGCTCTTCGTTGTGCTGCAGCGGCACGATGCGGTCAACGGCAGCATCCGGGAAGCCAATGTACTTGTCGACAAGCGGCTTGGCCTCGTCTGCAAGATGCTCGTAGACGAAATTCTTGAGCACCGTCGAACCGCCGACCATGTTCTCGCAGGCGATGATATTGAGCGGCGTCGTATTCTCTTTGACGCGGCGTTCAAGACCCTTGGCAATATTCGGTGCGATGAACTTCAGGATATTCGGGCCGATGGCCGTCGTGACGATATCGGCATGCACGATGGCCGCGAGCAGATCCTCAAGGTTCGTGTTGCTGTTGATGGCCTTGACATGCTCGACATGGATTGTCTGCGGCTCATCGCCTACGATCTGGATGTTGTAGGCTTTCTTGGCGTTGATCGTCTCGACCAGCTCTTCATTGACGTCGACAAACGTCACTTCATAGCCGGACTGGACGAGCAGCTCGCCGATAAAACCGCGGCCGATATTACCTGCACCAAAATGAATTGCCTCTTTCATGATTCTGAGTCCTCCTATATCTCACACGGCTCACCGGCCGAAAGAGCCGGCCGGGAACCTGCGTGAATGTCTCAATCAACCTTCGTGAACACGTTGTAAAGGATGTTCGGGTCCTTCGTCGTGTAGAGTTCATGCAGCTGTTCATCGCTGTACTCATCCATCGTCGTGGCAAGGTTGGCGAGAATGGCCAGATGGTCATTGCCGCGGCCTGCGATGCCGACGATGAGATATGCCTTGTCATCACCGAACTGAACGCCTTCCGGATACTGCAGGACGACGATGCCGGACTTCTTGACGCTGTCCTTGACGGCATTCTCGCCATGCGGAATGGCAATGCCCTTGCCAATGTACGTCGTGATATCCTTCTCGCGGTTCAGCATGCCCTGGATGTACGGCGTATCGACATAGCCGCCCTTGACGAGCAGCTCGCCGGCCGTCTTGATGGCTTCTTCCTTGGATACGCTCTTGAGGCCGACCTTGACGTTTTCTTTCGTCAGGATACCTTCCTTGAGCGTTTCCTCAGCAGCCGGCGCATCGCTCTTCGCGACGCCTTCACCCTTGAGGCGGGCCGATACGATGTCATAGACGTTGTTCTGCGTGAAATCCTTGACCCAGATGTGCTCGGCCTGCGGGCTGTCTTCGAGCGCGCGCTCCGCGAGCTTCTCATGGGAAACGACAAGCTGGGCATCCTTCGGGATGTTGCCGATGGCGCAGTTCGTGACCGAGATATCCGTGTAACCGTCTTTCTTGAGCTTCTTGCGCAGGGCAGCAGCGCCAAGAGCCGAGGAGCCCATGCCGGCGTCGCAGGCATAGACGATGCGTTTGAGTTCTGCACCGGAGACCTTCTTTTCATCAGCCGGCAGATCCTTGCCGCGATTCTTCATCTCGACCATGGATTCACGGGCAGCTTCGAGGGATTCATCGTTGCCATCATCGTGCGAGCCCTTGATGAAGATGGAGGCAACGGCACAGGAAACAGCAGTGGCGACGAGGAAATCCGCGATGTTCGCAAGGAATGCGCCTTTCGGCGTCATGGCGAGCACGGCGAGAATGGAGCCCGGGGAGGCCGGAGCAATGAGGCCGCCGCCCAGGAGGTTCAGCGTGAAGACACCGCTCATGCCGCCGGCGATGACGGCGAGCACGAGAATCGGCTTCATGAGGATGTACGGGAAATAGATTTCGTGAATACCACCGAGTACGTGAATGATCATGGCACCAGGCGTGGATTCCTTGGCCATGCCTTTGCCGAAGAACCAGTAAGCGAGCAGGACACCGAAGCCAGGGCCCGGGTTTGCCTCGAGCAGGAAGAACATCGATTTGCCGTACTGCTCAGCCTGCTGGATGCCCAGCGGGGAAAGGACGCCGTGGTTGATGGCGTTGTTGAGGAAGAGGACCTTTGCCGGCTCAATGATGATGGAAGCGAGCGGCAAGAGGCCCATGGCGACGATGCCTTCGACGCCGGCACGCAGGACTGCGTTGGCAGCGAGGACAACCGGGCCGATGGCCGCAAAGGCCAGGATGGCGAGGATACCGCCGATGATGCCGGCCGAGAAGTTGTTGATGAGCATCTCGAAGCCCGTCGGAATGTGGTCTTCGATGGCCTTATCGAACTTCTTGATGACCCAGCCGCCGAGCGGACCCATGATCATGGCGCCGAGGAACATCGGGATGTCGGAACCAGCGATAACACCGGACGTTGCAATGGCACCGAGGACACCGCCGCGATGGCCGTAGATGGCAGCACCGCCGCTATAGCCGAGCAGCAGCGGGATGAGCCATTTGCTCATCGGCGCGCCGACCTGCGCGAGGTATTCGTTCGGACACCAGCCCGTCGGAATGAACAGGGCCGTCAAGAGGCCCCATGCGATGAATGCGCCAATGTTCGGCAGGACCATGCCGGAGAGGAAGCGGCCAAACTTCTGCATGGCTTCCTGAGCGCCTTCCTTGTTTTGATTGCTCATAAGAATCTCCTTCCATACAAGTACCTATTATGACAACACATCAAATATAAAATATAAAACCTAAGCATTCTGACTGCCGAGGAGCTCCTGGTATTTCTTTTGATAAAAGTCCTTGAAGATGGTTTCGAGCTCCTGGTAGATATCGTGGGGATTGCCCTCGTTGAGGATCTCGATGAGTCCCCAGCGTTCGAGCAGTGCCGCGGATACGGCACCGATGGTTTCAAGCGCCTCGCGGCTGCTGTCCTCAGGGCCCAGCATGACGATGGCCGTGCGGACGAGCTCACCGTCCTTCGCCGGGTACTGCACCGGCACCCGCAGATGCAGGATGCCGAAGAGCGGCGACGGTGCAAAGTGCGTGCGTGCGTGCAGCAGAACCATGGCGTTGCCGCGCAGGATGGTCTCGCCCTCCGCCTCGCGGGCGAGCAGCGCCGAAGCGATGCCTGCCCGGGCCTCGGGCTCCTCACTGGCCGCACAGGCGGCAGCGCGGCAGATATCCTGGATGGCCGGCATCTTTTCCTCAATCGCCCGACTGAAGAAATTCTGCAGGAGTTCCTGGATGGCCTTTGTGTAGGCAGCCATCTGGCGCAAGGCCTCGGGGAACGGCACGGCTTTCTTCTGCGGCAGTGCTTCGCGCAGGCGGACGGCCTTCTTCTGCTGATGCAGGATCTCTTCATCGATGCGGCGCTTGTCCGCCTTGTCGAGCAGCGGCGTCGTGACGACGACCGGCAACGGCGACCACGGGATTGGCACCGTCGAGATGACGAAGTCGGCGTGATGGCTCCTGGCGTATTCCGCATTGATCTGCAGCGCAGAGACGAGGTCGACAATCTCAAGCTCATCGTATGACTGCTTGAGGCCGCTCGCCAGCATGCGGCTCGTACCCATGCCGGTCTGGCAGGCCACGATGACGCGCAGGCGCTGCGGCGTCACGGCGTGATGTTCCGTGAGAGCCGCGCCGAGATGCATTGCGATGTAGGCAATTTCCGCATCCGGCAGCTTCTCTCCGAGTTCCTCTTCGAGCGGCTCGACGGATTTGCGCGCGAGCTCCATGTACTGCGGATACGTCGTGCGCATCTCCTTCAGCAGCGGATTCCGGATATCCATGTGCATGCGCAGGCGGCTGATGGAGGGGCCCAGATGATTGACGAGCCCCAGCAGCAGTTCCTTGTTGCCAAGAAGCCTGCTGCCCGTCTCCTGCTCCGCGCGCTTCATGATGGAACGCGCCATGCGCACGAGATGGAAATTGTCGACCACCGAAGTCATGTGGTCATCGTCCGTGCGGTAAAGGCTCCGCGCTCCCAGGAGATGCATCGTGATGTAGCCGATCTCGTCTTCGGGGACCGTGATGTCAAACCGCAGGGCCATGCGCCGGGAAAGCTCCGTCGCCACCTGGTATTCCCGCCGTCCGCGCAGGGCGGCAAGCGTTTCGGCATCGATGTGAATGTCTTCCTGCTTGCGCATGCGCTGGACAGCGAATGACAGATGAACGACGATGCCGATGAACGCCGTGTCGGAAAGGTGATGCGGCAGGCCGCTTTCCATCTCATGGACCATCGCTTCCAATTCATGAACAATGTGTTCATCCACGAGGTTCAGCAGATACTGGTCGGCCGCGCTTCCCTTCTCACCGCCCTGCAGCTGATCGTGCACGAGGCACAGCAGCTGCTCCTCATCGAGATTCGCATAGATGAGCTCGACGAGTGCACGGCGGATATCCTGTTCGCTGCCCTTGACGTAGGCCCCGAGACCCGGGCGCCTGACGAGCAGCAGGCGGCGTTCCTGGAACCATGACTCGAGCTTGTCGAGATCATGGCTGACGGTGCCGTCCGTCACGCGCAGCATATTCGCGAGCGCGAAGAGCTTGATGGGCTCCGTCGTCCGCAGGAGCTGACCGGCCAGGATGATCTGCCGCTGCTGCGGCGTGTAGGCGGAAAACTCCATCTGCATGGTATTCTGACGAAGCTCTTCAAGCTGAGCGTCATTGCCCGCAATCCTGAGCCCAGCCCCCGTCTTGCGCACGAGTTTCAGGCCATATGCCTTGAGCATCATCTCCACTTTCGGGAGCTCGCGCGAAATCGTCTTGCTGCTGACGCCGAGCTCTTTGGCAATCGTTCCGGCTGTCACCGTATCGCCGCCTGCCAGCAGGCACTGGATGATGGCGATGGTGCGAGCACTTGTCTTCATGTTGCAGCCTCCTATGTACACTGGGAAGCCTTTTGGGTTCCTTCAACTTAAGTTACTTTTATTATAGCGGATACCCCGCCCGGAAACAATCAAAAGACATTTCGTTTCGTCCGAATTCGTTTTGGACAAAATTAAAGAACCCCTGCCAAGTCCTTATTTGGCAAGGGGTTCAAAATGTCCAGAACGGATTTCTTATTTAGTATTGCTGTGCTTACAGGCGTGCAAGAGCCGTCAAACTTTGCCACCGGCTGCCTTGACGATGGCCTCGGCCACTTCCTTAACGGTCAGCCGCTTCATCATCGCATACTGCTGGATGCGTCGGTAGGCTTCTGGCTCCGACAGGTGGTGAGCCGCCATGAGGATGCCCTTGGCGCGGTCGAGCGTCTTGCGCATGGCCAGCGAGTCCCTGAGGCCCGCGAGTTCCTGCTCGAGTCCCTGCATCTCCTGCCAGCGCGACAGCGCGATTTCGATGGCGGGGAACAGGTTGTTTTCCTGCACGGGTTTGACAAGGTAGCCGAGCACACCGGAATCCTTGGCCTTCTCGACGATTTCCGGCTGGCTGAAGGCCGTCAGCAGCAGGACGGGTGCCAGCTTCTCCTCGGCGATCTTGCCCGCCGCCGTGATGCCGTCCATCTGCGGCATCTTGATGTCCATGATGACAAGGTCCGGGCGGTGCTGACGCGTGAGTTCCACGGCCTTGCGCCCGTCGATGGCCTCACCGACAACCTCATGACCGGCCTCTTCCAGCATCTCCCGAAGGTCCATGCGAATGATGGATTCATTATCTGCGATGACGAATCTGAGTTTCTCCTGCTTTGCCATTGTCACACTTCCTGTCCATTCATCAGTATCTGTTTATTTATATCGTTCTGTCATTCATCAGTGGGGTTCGGCTGCGCCTTCGGCAGGTAAAGCCGGGCATGTGTGCCATGTCCTCTGCCCTTTTCATCATTTTCCAGCACGAACGTGCCGCCGAGGTCCCCCTCCACAAGCGTGCGCACGATGGAAAGTCCCAGAGACTTGCGCGGCCGCTCGGCAAAATCATCCGGCAGCCCGATGCCATCGTCGTAAAAGTCGAGCTGCCAGTGATCCGGCGCCTCCTCGACAGCAAGGCCAATGAGCCCTTCCGTGCGCCCCGTGAATGCATGTTCCATCGCATTGAGCACGAGCTCATTCAAGACGAGCGCCACCGAGCTCGCACACTTCGAGGGCAGGATCAGCCGCGGCCCCTTGAACTCCGTATGGATCGTGAAGTGGCGGTCGGTCATGTTGCGCGCCGCCAGCTCGAAGATATGCTCCATGACCTCCTGCACGTCGATATCCTCACTGCCCTGCTGGGAAAGGTACTCGTGAACGACAGAAATCGAAAGGATGCGGTTGACGCTCTCCTGCAGCGCGGCCTTGACGTCCTCCGACTTCGAGCGGCGGGCCTGCAGCCGCAGCAGGCTTGCAATCGTCTGCAGATTGTTCTTGACGCGATGGTGAATCTCCTGGATGACGGCGGACTTGATGCGGATCTCCTTGTCCTTGGCCCGCGTATCCGTCACATCGGACAGAATGACGATGCGCATCTTCGTCGCGCCGCCTTCCTGGATAACAATCTCGCGGCGGATGAGGATGAGTCCGCCCGCCGTGATCTCCTTCTGCCAGGGCCGATCGCGCTCAACCGTCTCGCGCATGACGTGCTGCGTGAGCTGCCGGTCAAAGAGATGACAGCCGCGCAGGCTGCCGACACCGAGCACCCGGTAGATGCGCTGGGCCGCCGCATCGGCAAAGACAATGCGGCTGTGCGCATCCGTCAGGATGATGCCGTCGCGCGCCGTGATGGGATGAAACTGCTCGGGGTCGAGCGAGCGTCTGGCATATTGGAGCACCATGACGGCTGCCTCCAGGAGATGCAGGTAGCCGTCAATCGAGAGCTTGTCGGCATCGACTTCAAAGTTCAGCACACCGATGACCTTGTCGCCGTCGTGTATGCCAAACGTGTACATGTCGATCATCGAGCCGTAATTCCACTCGCGCTTGCCGCGGCCCGGCCGCCCGGTGCGGAAGGTATCCTCCACCATGGGTTCCTCGATGCAGCGCACAATCCTGCCCACGCCTTCCGGCTTGCCCGGCATATAGATGGTATGCGGACGCTCCTGCGCGATGAGCAGGAACGAATCCTGCTGTCTGGCGCGCACATAGACCTTGAGTTCTCCGTGGGCAAGATCGGCCACAAACGGAAAAACCACCGACATGCGCATCAAAAGACTGATCTGCATAACCGAAAGCATAGTATGCCGCCGGCACAGTAAAGCAATATCTTCCATGTTACACGCCCCTTCATTCCATAAACATTTGTCCTATAGTATAGCAGAAAACGTTTAATTTTGTAACAACAAAATGTTAATTTTATAAAATCAAAACCACCAGTTAAACTGGTGGTTTGCTCTGGCCCTATAAGGGCCAATTACCTGTGGTAGCACC
>NZ_QRVW01000010.1:0-701 GCF_003458855.1 Mitsuokella sp. AF21-1AC | reverse complement strand
GGGCCAATTACCTGTGGTAGCACCTTAAAAGGTGCACTGAATCGGTCTGACAATCACACTTTTATCACGGGCTGCCCCCTACTCGGGGGCACTTTTATTTGCCAGACTTACTCTTGCTACCCGTAAACGGGTCTACAAATTCTTTCAGACTCAGCTGGTCTGCCATAATATCATCTTGCAGCTGGTTCTTGATATATTCCTTAATCGCTTTTTCGTACTTTCCTACAGTATCAACATAATATCCTCTGCACCAAAAGTGTCGATTCCCATACTTATACTTCAAATTTGCATGCCGGTCGAATATCATCAAGCTACTTTTACTCTTCAAATATCCCATAAAGCTTGATACACTCAAATGCGGCGGAATCGTTACTAACATGTGGATATGATCTGGACAGCATTCTGCCTCTAATATCTCTACTCCTTTCCTTTCACACAATTCTCTTAAAATTTTTCCTACATCTATTTTTATCTGCTTATAGATAATTTGACGCCTATACTTTGGTGCAAAGACAATATGGTATTTACATCTCCATTTACTATGTGATAAACTTTGTACGTCATCCATTGACATGCATCTCCTATGTTAATTTTTGTGGTTGTCAGGCCACTTATAGTTTATCACAGGAGATGCTTTCCTTTTCTCTAAGATCTTTTTAACTACCCCCAGTTGAACTGGGGGTTTTGTCATGCCTAATCGG